>JALVDG010000144.1 GCA_027009095.1 Thiotrichaceae bacterium | reverse complement strand
TTTATCTTGTTCTGACTGTGTCTTATTAAGCTGTGATAAATAGCGAAAAGTCAGCGTGAAATCAGCTTTATTTGTCTCCATAATATCCAGCAGATTTTCTATGAGTGCCTTATCATCAGCTTGTTCTTGTTGCAGTCCTATTTTCTCACGCATTCCTGCGAGCCAATAGCCACGATAAATGTCAATATAAGCATTCAGTGCATTTTGAGCAATTTCGACAGCTTTTTCAGGGCTTGTATTTTCATCACCTAATAAGAGCAATAAGGACTCTGCTAAACGCACCAAATTCCATTGACCAATGGCAGGCTGATTAGTATAGGCATAACGATGGTTGCGATCTACTGAGCTGTAGCAACGTTTATGACTAAAATCATCCATAAAAGCACAGGGGCCGTAGTCGAGCGTTTCACCCACAATAGACACATTATCAGTATTCATTACGCCGTGTATAAAGCCTAACTGCATCCACTGTGCGATTAAATAGGCTTGACGATTAATCACCGCTTTAAGAAAACTTGTGTAAGGATTTTTATGATCAAGTAGCTCGGGGTAATTTCGCGCAATCACATAATCAGCCAGTTTTTTTACTGCTACTTCATTTTTCCGAGCAGCGAAATATTCAAACGTCCCCACTCGTACAAAACTTGTCGCAACGCGGGTAAGAATGCCACCTGCAACTAACTGCATACGCGCCACCTCTTCTCCCGTTGTGACCGCTGCCAAAGCACGGGTTGTTGGTATACCAAGTTTAGCCATTGCCTCACTAACAAGATACTCTCGTAGCACAGGCCCTAAAGCCGATTTACCATCGCCACCGCGTGAAAAGTAAGTCCTGCCTGAACCTTTTAATTGCAGATCATAGCGCACACCTTTTGGGCTAACGATCTCCCCCAAATGTAGCGCACGTCCATCGCCTAATTGTGGGCTAAAACTACCAAACTGATGCCCTGCATACACCATCGCCAAAGGCTCTGAACCTTTAAGAATTTTATTACCAGAAAAATATGCGACTGCCTCATCGGTATTTAAAATGCTATGACTCAAGCCTAGCTCATCAGCAAGCTCATGATTAAATAGAATAAGCTTAGGCTCTGGTACTTGGCTTGGCTTGGTTTTAACGTAAAAATCACCACCTAGTTTAATATAGGTATTATCGAAGGAGATCGTCATTGTTTTTAGCCTTTAGGGTGAAAAGTATGCACTCTACACAATTAAGTAACCCTACAAAATTAAACCTATAGACTTTAGACTTATTAAATTTCATCTTGATGACTAAAAAGCTGAAGCTTTCACTCTTTTTATTAGCTGATTTTGGTGGATGCGCTATTGCTTATCCACCCTACAAATAGGCTAACTTAAAACTTCACACTACTAACTTCGGCTTGTAAACCACGCGCTTGAATCATTAGTTGTATTGGTGGGCCTAAATAGCGGTTTAAGCTTTCAACAAATAACTGTTCGTTATTTCCTACCTCAGCTATATCGGCATCTTTTTGATTTAACAATAATTTTCGCCCTCCTCTACTGTCGATCGCATAGATTCTAAAGAAAGAACCTCGTTGACGGCTTATATGGGTGAATTTCCAATTTATATTTAGCTCGTTTTTATTACCCGCAACAAGCTGGATAGGAGGGGATATGGCTTTATTTCCTTCTAATCTCCAACCTTGAATTCCCGCACCAAAGACAGGCGAGTTATTATTGACCACTGTATTACGAGATGCAGGTGGTTGATTGATTATAGCAGCGGCTTCTCTTAGCAATGGATCTACAGCTCTTGGAGGAGGCGCAGAAGCCACTGGCGCACGAGGCGGCGCGGCTTGTGGCACTCTTGCGACAGGCATGGGTGGCGGTGCTTTGCGTACAGGTGGAATGTAGCGTGGTGCTGGTGAGCCTAAATATTGCATGAGTGCGGTATATTTTGGAGTTGGTGGCGAATCAACATAGTCTAACATCGAGAAAAAGTTTTTATCGGTGAGTTCTCCAATGCCATAAAAGTGCATCAACAAACCACCGCCATGTTGCGCCCAACCGTTTAAGTAACGCTGATAAGCACCTTGCATACGCGGATCTTTTTGTGCGCGTTTAAACATATTTAAAACCACAGGATCTTTTACTGTATGCGGTGGATCGTAGCGGATTAAATGTTGCCCTGCTTCATAGGCTAATAACTCTAGACCATATTTATCGGCTAATTTTTTATTTTGATCAACGTATTGACCAAGTGTTAATGCAATAGCACCACCTGGATGACCTTTTTTTAGTACCCCACCTTGCTCGATTTCGGTGAATAAACGCTGCATTCCACCGTCAGGGTCACGAGTCCATTGCTTTACTTCAGGGCGATGCTCTAAACGTGCAATGTAATCACCAAAATAAGGACCTATTGCAAAGGCATCGACATATTTTCCACAGCCACCTGCTTCTTTCCACAAAGGACAATCTAAGGTTTCCTTACCTACCCATGTCACTGCTGATTGGGCTGATAATACACACTTTACTCGATTGCGCTGCTTACCAAATTCTTGCTTCCAAATATTACACATTTCTACGGTACGCTTGGCATACCAGTTAGTTGCCATCGCCACACGACGTTGATAAGGCGGTTTATCGGTATAAGGAAAGTGCCATAGCTTATCGGCTTTACGGGCAGCATAGGTGGTTCCTGGGAAGATCGTATTCCACATTTCATTAGAATATTCGACATATATTTTTTGCTTAGGACGCAGGCGATGTTTAACCATACGCGCATATTGACGCATATAATCATCACTTGCTTTATAAGGAACACTCACCCAAGGGGTGGCATTAATGGCGTTTGCCAAATCAATCATACGCTCTGCTGGTACGCCTTTGTCACCTGTATAATGAGCAGAGCTAGGTGTTGAACGTTGCCACCATTCTGTCGCATCATTTCCTCGTGTGTTTGACCACGTCATAAAACGTAATGCCTGCATCGGTGCTAAACGACGAATATAATCAGGATTAAATATTTGGCGTTTATAATTATGCTCATTTCGTTTTGGTACAACATGAATATCGCGGATATAATTTTGTGGATTGGTAGCGGTAATGCTAAGGCGTAGATTACGTTTTGGAGAAAGCAAATCAAATTCTAGATGCCCCGCTGAGTTGTTAACCACTCTTAGATCACCCGTTACTTTTATAGTACCTTGACCTTTGTATAAAACAACATAACGCCCTAAAGGAAAGCGCTTAGGTAAAACCCATGTACTAGAAACACTGGTGAAGATTGGGCTTTGCTGTGGTGACGGTAGAGACTTTACCCAGCCATTTTTATCCAGATCAAGTAGCTTTTGTTCGCGTGTATTAAATGAATTTTGGCGCGTACAATCAGGGTCAATCGCACGTCCACTTTGCCAGTCAAATTCGCAAGAAGTAAACCAACCTCGCGATATTTTAAATATGTCCGTAAAGGGGACGGATGATGTTAGCTTATCTAAACTACCAACATTTGTTCCTAAACGAGGGTTAGAACTGTATTTAGCCAATGCCACTGGGCTTAATATCCAAAAACAACATATTAGCAACATGCTTAATAACTGCTTACCCACACTAAATTGTGACATTTTTCTCTCCTTGAAATCTAAGCAACGGCAATATAATAACATTAGATCATAAGATACACTAACTT
>JALVDG010000143.1 GCA_027009095.1 Thiotrichaceae bacterium | reverse complement strand
AAAAGGAATCGCACATAAAATTGCCCCAACCTCACCTGCACGATTTTTTAAGGTGATAACTTGGTCATCCGTATTTTCCATCACCCCTGAAATAACCCGTGTATTTAAACAGGCAAGTAAATCCTTAGACTCATTTAAGGTCGCCACCGAATCATGGTTGCCACCCAATACCACCAACTCACACTGCTTACTTTGCATATCCACAATAAAACGGTTATACATCTCCCGCGCATAACTCGGTGGTGCGCCTGTATCGAAAACATCCCCCGCAACAATCAGGGCATCTACCTTATGAGACTCAATTTGATCTAATAACCAAGCAAGAAAAGCCGCATGCTCAGGCGCACGACTCTTGCCCATAAAATGTTGACCTAAGTGCCAATCGGAAGTGTGGAGAATACGCATAGTAGCAGAGGCAATCTTATGTTATTGCCTTCCTTAAATTGAGTGAAGTATCAAAAGGTAATAGTATAGGATTACCCTTACATAACTACTATGCTATAGGGAGTAATTATTTTAAAAAATATAAGTATCTAGGTTGGTTGCTCTATATCCGTCAATACAACGTATTGATGTACTAGAATTATTTGCTTACTGTTCACTGTACTACGGGATAATAAATACAGTCTGTAAATATAAGACTAAAGCATACTCTCCAAATTAAGCTGTTTCTTTATAATAAGCTTAACTGACTCTTCGGCACGATATAGTGATTTGATAAATTGCTTATGGATGACATCGGAGCCTCTTACAAGTGCTTGTTTATCGCGAGTGTCTCTTATTGAGCGGGCGATATGATAAATCTTACACTTTGTCACCAAATCAATATTGTTACTTTTAAGGGCTTCTTTAATTCTTTTGTCGACTTTTGCGAAAACAATATCAAACTCTGATTTTGTCTTATTTTTCATTGTTTTATTCATAGATATAAGCATGATTAATTAAATTTTGGCTATTTTATATTGATAGGCTTAACCAATGCTTAAATACCTCTAAATATATGATAGGCTGAGAGAATGAGCCTAATGTAAAGACACTTAAAAAAATATCGTAATTGCTCAGCATAGTCTATAACTGCTCAGATTGCGCTCTATTTTGTTAGTATCTTTATTTAATACCTGAATCCGTGACTTCAATGCGGATAACAGGGGATAAGATATTGGTTTAGCACGGGATTTTAAAAAATCTTAGCTTCACCCTTAGGTTAAGCGGGTATTTTTTAAACCCGTGATGAATCAATAGCTTATTCACTGTGCCGTAGTGAAGTCACTGATTCAGGTAATAGTGAGTGATTTTTAATAACACTGTTATGGATTTATTACCTTTAAAAGCTACTTCACGTCGTTTTAAATATATTTTACCGTTGTTATTTTTAATTATAGCTTTTTTGCTTTTTTGGTTTTCACTTCCCAAGCCATTATTTAATGAGCCCTTTTCCCGTATTGTTTTGAGCAAACAAAACCAGTTGCTTGGGGCGCATATTTCTAGTGATGAGCAATGGCGCTTCCCTGCATTAAAAAATACACCGGATAAATTTTCATCCGCCATTATTGCTTTTGAAGATAAGCGTTTTCGCAGCCATATTGGGGTTGATCCTTTAGCCATCGTGCGCGCTTTTTACTTGAATATCAAACAAGGGCGTATAGTGAGTGGGGGTAGCACTTTAAGTATGCAGGTTATTCGTTTGGCAGAGCATAACCCTCGACGCACGCTATGGACGAAGTTCAAAGAATTGTTTAAGGCGATGCGTTTGGAGTTAGCTTATAGCAAGTCAGAAATTCTTGCTCTCTATGCGAGTCATGCCCCTTTTGGTGGTAATGTGGTTGGTTTAGAAGCCGCTTCTTGGCGATATTTTGGACGCAAGCCTGAGCAATTATCATGGGCAGAAAGTGCGATGTTGGCGGTATTGCCGAATAGTCCATCGCTGATACACCTTGGTCGTCATCGGCAAAAATTACTTAAAAAACGTAATCATTTACTTGCCAAATTGTATCAACAAAAAATATTGTCCAAACTCGAATATGATCTATCTATTTTAGAGCCTTTACCACGCAAACCCAAAGACTTACCGCGTTTAACTCCCCATTTATTGGATACATTAATTTCACAATACCCGCAACAACAGCGTTTTTACACCACTATTGATAGCACTTTTCAGCAACGTATTAATCAAGTTGCTGAGCATCATGGAGAAACTTTAGCGTTAAATAATGTGCATAATCTGTCGATTTTAGTGATTGATAATCGTAGTTTTGAAGTACTTGCTTATGTTGGTAATGCACCCTCTGCAAGAGCAGAAAAATATGGACACGCAATTGATTTAATTCATCGCCCACGTAGTACGGGTAGCACCTTAAAGCCTTTCTTATTTGCGCGCATGATAGAGCAAGGACAGATACTTCCCGAGACACTGGTTGCCGATACCCCCGTGCGCTACTCTGGCTATCACCCCAAGAATTATGATCGGCAGTTTCAAGGTGCAGTTGCCGCGAAACAAGCTTTGGCACGTTCTTTAAATATCCCCGCTGTGAATTTATTAAGTCAACACGGCGTAGAAAGTTTTTTAGGGTTTTTGCGGCAAATGGGTATGACAACTTTGCATCGAAAATCGCGCGATTATGGTCTACCGCTTATTCTAGGAGGGGCTGAAACAACGTTGTGGGAGCTAACAAATTTATACGCTAATTTAGCTAATATTGCACAGCAAAGTAGGGCAAATAAACACGCGAATTATCGCTTATCAACCGTACTTAAAGGTGCAAATACCGTAACAAATCGACGTACAGAAATATCCCCTGCAAGTGCTTGGATGACTTTACAAGCTTTGCTCGAAGTGACCCGCCCTGATGAGTCTGGTTACTGGCGTAATTTTAGCAGCAGCCATAAAATCGCTTGGAAAACAGGCACAAGTTTTGGTCATAGAGATGCGTGGGCAGTTGGTACAACACCACAATATACCGTAGGTGTTTGGGTCGGCAATGCCGCAGGGGAAGGTCATCAAGAGCTGACAGGGGTAAAGGCGGCTGCACCTATTTTATTTGATGTGTTTAATCGTTTATCGCTTGAAAATATATGGTTTAAAAAACCATTAGAGCAAATGAAGCAAGTTAAAATCTGTCGTGATGATGGCTTTTTAGCAAATGAAAATTGTGAGTCTAAAGCTTATTGGATACCTAAAAACAGTCATTTTGATCGTATCAGCCCTTATCATCAACGTATTCATGTTGTAGCAGAAGGAGGCGAGTTAAAACGTGTCAACAGCCAATGCGAATCGGTGAGTAATATGCAGCACCTTTCATGGTTTGTATTGCCACCAGACCAAGCATATTATTATCAACAACACCATGCTAACTATAAGCCCCTCCCTGAATGGCGAGAGGATTGCAAAAGTTTAAATATCACCAAAGACAGTACCGCAATACGTCTTATCTATCCGCGTAGCAATACTCAAATCTATATCCCAACCGACTTAGCAGGACAGCGTAGTAAAGTCGTATTTAAAGCGATACATCAAAATAGAAATAGCCAGATATTTTGGCATATTGATAATGAGTATTTTGGTTCAACTCAGGTATTTCATGAAAAAGCGGTTTATTTAGCAGCAGGTAAACATAAGCTTGTATTAGTTGATGAGGCAGGAAATCGGGTTGAACAGGATTTTGTGGTTTTAGCAAAATAGTATGCAATGAGTGAGAGTATTTTACTTGGAACAAAAGTGAAAAATTAATCCATCATTTTAACGATTATTAAGAGAAAATCTGTTAATTTAGCGCCTCGGAAAAATGACTGATTTGCTAAGGAAGTGCAGATATGAATGCTGATTTTCATCGTGGACAACGCTGGATAAGTAATACGGAATCGGAGTTAGGATTAGGTTTTGTTGAAAAAATAGAAGGTCGGCATATTACCTTTGTTTTTCCTGCCGCAGATGAAACACGAGTTTACGCTTCAAACAATGCCCCTCTCAGCCGTGTTAAATATCCAATAGATGAAAAAATAACAAGTGAGTCTGGGGTCAGTATTACTGTAACCGAGCATATCGAACACAATGGGTGTATTGTCTATAAAGGTATCGACAACAGTACGGGAGAAGAGACGCATTTACATGAGTTAGAGCTCAATAGTTTTGCCCAGTTTAGTAAGCCACAAGACCGTCTTTTTGCAGGACAAATAGACAAAGACAGTTATTTTCGTTTGCGTGTAGAAACCTTGCAACACATTAAGCGACAGCAATCCTCAGATACTTACGGTTTATTAGGTCCGCGAGTACAAATATTACCCCACCAATATTATATCGCGCATCAAGTAGCGTTACGCCATGCGCCCCGTGTTTTATTAGCCGATGAAGTAGGTTTAGGTAAAACCATTGAGGCAGGTCTTATCCTGCATCAACAACTTATGACCGAACGTGTAAAGCGTGTCTTGATTGTTGTACCTGAAAGTCTCATTCATCAATGGTTAGTTGAAATGCTACGCCGTTTTAACCTTCATTTTTCTATTTTAGACAGTGAGCGTTGTCACTTATTAGAAGAGACTGAAGAAGGAAATCCATTTGAATCTTCTCAACTGGTTCTGTGTAGCCTTAAATTTTTAAGTGAAGAAAAAGAAAGACATCAACAGGCGATAGCGGCAGGTTGGGATGTAATGGTTGTCGATGAAGCGCATCATTTAATGTGGTCTGAAAAAGAAGTAAGTGAAGAATATCGATGTATCGAACAGCTAGCTCAATCTGTTGCAGGGCTTCTCTTGCTCACTGCAACCCCTGAGCAACTCGGTATAGAAAGCCATTTTGCCCGTCTACGTTTACTTGATCCTAGCCGATTTTATGATCTTAAAAAATTCCAAGAAGAGCAAGATAACTACCGACCTGTTAATGATTTAGTACAGGTTCTACAAGAGAATCCATCACAGGTACAACAAGATGCAGGTTTATTGACTGATTTAGAAAGTTATTTGGGCAAGGATATTGTTGCAGAATTTGCGCATGCAGAAGATGCCGATGCTAGTGCAGATCATCTTATTCAAAGTCTATTAGATCGTCATGGAACAGGTCGAGTGCTGTTTCGCAACACGCGTGATAGCGTGGCAGGGTTTCCAGAGAGAAAGTTGCATCAATACCCGCTTTCATTGCCAGAGCAGTATAAACAAGAAGTCATTGAAGATAATGTCGAATTAAATCTTACTTCTTTAGTTAATCAGCAACTTCATCCTGAGAGTGCATATTTAGATAATGATGCTTGGCTTGATTTTGATCCAAGAGTCGCTTGGCTGACAGATTGGTTAGAAAATCATTATGATGATAAAGTTTTATTGATTTGCGCTCAGGCAGAAACAGCATTGGCACTAGAATACTATTTGCGAATAAAAAGTAGCTCACGTGCCGCTGTTTTTCATGAAAATTTAAGTATTGTTGAGCGTGATAGAGCCGCTGCCTATTTTGCTGATGATGAGGATGGTGCGAATATTCTTATCTGTTCTGAAATTGGGAGTGAAGGCAGAAACTTCCAGTTTGCACATCACCTCATTCTGTTTGATCTTCCTTTAAACCCTGATTTACTAGAGCAACGTATCGGACGCTTAGACCGTATTGGACAAACTGAAACCATACAACTGCATATTCCTTATCTTGAAAATAGCGCACAATCGCGTCTTGCTAAATGGTACAACGAAGGATTAAACGCTTTTTTACACGTTTGTTCTGTCGGACATAGCTTATTTGCTGAATTAGAAGACGAGTTAATTGCCTCCTTACTTGCCGATAATAATGATAAAAATAATGATCTATTTGATGAGTTTATTCATCGTACTAAAACCATGCGTGAAGATGCCTTTGAGCAGATGCAGCAAGGACGAGATCGTTTATTAGAATTAAACTCGTGCCACAAAACTCAAGCTGCGGCAGTGGTTGATGATGTCAATTTCTCGGCAAATCCATCCATATTATCGCGCTATATGGACGGTGTATTTGATTATTCAGGTGTAGATCAACAGCCTCATAGTCAAAATTGTTTTATTATCAAGCCAACTGAGCACATGATGAATGCACATTTTCCAGGATTATCTGATGATGGAATAACTGCAACCTATCAACGTACCACAGCATTATCTCGTGAAGATGTTCACTTTTTAACATGGGAACATCCGATGGTTATCGGTGCAATGGATATGGTAAGTAGTGGTGAATTTGGTAATGCGACATTCTGCTCTATCACTTTGCCACCGCAATCGGAGCTACAACTCGCTGCGGGTACACTGGTACTAGAAGCAATATTTAGTGTTAACTGCCCTGCTCCAAAACATCTGCAAATACATCGTTATCTACCTGTCAATATGGTACGTATCGTTATTTCTAGTAATGGATTGAATTTAAGTGAAGCACTATCTCATGAAGAATTAAATAGTTTATCCGAGCGAGTAAGAAAACATACCGCTAATGAGATTATTCAATACGCAAGACCACAAATAAGTCAATTAGTTGAGCAAGCGAAAGCACTTGCTGAACCACAACAAACCATCTTAATTGATACTGCCTTAGCCGAAATAGCCAATGAAGGAAGTGATGATATTGAGCGTTTAGTGGCTTTAGCAAAAGTAAATCCAAATATTCGTCAAGAAGAAATTGACCAGTTAAGTCATAATGCGAGTCTGCTTAAGGAGTATTTAAGCACCGCACAGCTAAGGCTTGATGCGATACGTTTAGCTTTTGTGACAGATTGATAAAACTCACTCTGGACAAGCATTAGCCCAGTAACCATAAACTTTAGGGTCAGCACAAGCGGTACATGCATTTGAGGATGTCTTTTTAGTAGTGGAAGGACAAGGAGTCGTAACACATCTAACCCCTGTATCTACATTACTACAAACAGGTCGGAATTCCCTAGTGCAGGCTTGAGGTCGAGGATCTTTACATTCTGTATAAGCTCCCATTGAAGGTTTAGGATTTGAAGTCTTTGATTTATTATCTTGGCATGATGTTGTTAGCAGAGTAATTGCTAGTGCACCTAAAAGTATTCGTAGTGTCATTTATATTCCCTTTTTCTATCTATTCACTGCTAACTATAGAATAAGAAAGAGAAAGTAATGCTTTAATGAGTAATATTTGAGATAAAAAAGCAAAGTGAATAATATACATTCACTTTGCTATGGGATAGCAGGAGGGATTAAACCAAAAGACCAGGTATAACTTTGTAGCTATTTGCTGTTATTTGGGAAGTGGCAATAGAATTTAAGGAAGAATAACAACAAGTGTTTTTAATGGTATTTTTTTGTATAAATTAATAACCGCTTGATTCTTCATACGAATACAGCCATGTGAAGCTGGAGTACCTAACCTCCCTTCTTCATCAGTACCGTGTATATAGATATAACGGCTATGCGAGTCAACTCGACCACCTTTATTGATCCCTTTCTCTAGTCCAGAAAGCCAGAGAATGCGAGAGGTTACATTATCCGCATTACTGCGTTGTCCCTTTTTAGTTAAGATTTTTGCAATCTTCCCTGTATTTACACGAGCCTTAAAAATAGTGCCTATTTTGGCATTAGTACCAAATTTTTCAGTTACAATATGCACGCCTACAGGGGTTTTATTGCTACCTGCCTGGTTTCCAATACCAAACTCTGAAGTAGAGATAATATGTTTCTCTACAGGAATTCCGTTATGTAATAGGTAAAGCGCTTGCTCTTTAGCAACAATGACAATCACATTTTCAGATGAATAATGAGGAAAGCGATTTTTTAAGTCATTCATAATAGGAGCAAATGATGCTTTTGTTGCTAATCGCTTTTTTGGCTCTGCATTGAGCATACTGGTAGAGCTAATCGTTACTAGATAGGTTATCAATAGGAGCCATTTCAGGACTTGTTTTATTTTTAGCTGCATCACTTCGGCGTTCTCTTAATTTATTAAAATATTCTTCTGTTTCACCCGTGATATATTTACCTGTAAAGACAGAGCAATCAAAAGTAGATAAGTTAGTATTGCCTTCTGTAATAGAGTCAACAAGATCATCTAAGTCTTGATAAATAAGTTTATCGGCACCAATTAGCTTGGCTACCTCATCTTCTGTTCTGTCATATGCAATTAATTCGTTGGCTGCAGGCATATCAATACCATAAATATTAGGGTATCTAATCGCAGGTGATGCTGAGGCAAAATAAACCTTTTTAGCACCAGAATCTCTTACCATCTGAACAATTTCTTTGGAAGTAGTTCCCCTAACAATTGAGTCATCGACGAGCATTACATTTTTATCTTTAAATTCAAGATCAATAGGGTTTAGTTTTTGACGTACTGATTTTTTACGTTGCGCCTGACCTGGCATAATAAAGGTACGAGCGATATAACGATTTTTAATAAAACCTTCGCGGTATGGAATTCCTAATGTCATCGCCATTTCTAAAGCAGATGTTCGACTGGTATCAGGAATAGGAATTACGACATCTATATCATTATCGAACCACTCTCTTTCAATTTTTTTTGCCAGTTTGTGTCCCATTCTCATGCGTGCTTTATGTACAAAAACATTATCAATAATAGAATCAGGGCGAGCAAAATAAACATACTCAAAAATACAACTACTGTATTTGGGATTTTCTGCACATTGCTGAGTAAATACTTGACCATCAAGGGTGATATAGATAGCTTCACCTGGTTTAATATCCCGTACTATTTCATAGCCTTGAGTTGCTAGAGCAACACTTTCGGAGGCGATCATATAGCTAGTACCAGTTGCGGTTTCACGTTTGCCATATACTAAGGGACGTATACCATTGGGGTCTCTAAAACCGACAACACCATCTCGTGTAATCATGGCGGTGACAGCATAGGCACCTAGACAGCGCTTATGTACACCACTTACCGCTTTAAAAATATCATCGGGACTAACACGATAGACATCTTGTCGTTGAAGTTCCTGTGCAAAAATATTCAGTAATATTTCTGAGTCTGAATCGGTATTGATATGGCGACGATCTTGACGGAACATTTCTTTTTTTAGTTCGGCATCATTGGTTAGGTTACCATTATGAGCCATTGTTATGCCGTAAGGTGAATTGACATAGAAAGGTTGTGCTTCAGATGCAGAGGAAGAACCAGCAGTAGGATAGCGTACATGACCGATTCCCATGTTTCCTTGTAACATTCTCATATCTTTAGAGTGAAATACACTACTGACTAAACCATTATTGCGTCGACTATAAAGTCGTTTACCATCGCTGGTAACAATACCCGCAGCATCTTGTCCTCTATGTTGTAATATTGATAAACCGTCAAATATAGCTTGGTTGACAGGCTGCTGACTAACAATACCTATAATTCCACACATGTATCAATTGCTCATTATTGTGTTGTATTAAGAGAAAAAAATGAGTAACTACTCAGCTTGCACTCTATTTTGCCCGATTTCCACGTTAAAAGTACTCATTTACGCTTATAAACTCCGCTCATTTGCTTTGAACTCGAACAAAATAGAGCGCAATCTGAGCTGTTACCGATTACGCTGAGTAGTTACAAAAATCATTACTATTTTTGATCAGCATTTGGAATAACTGTAGCCTTAGAGTTACTTGGAATTTGTTGAGATATTTTATCAATCATCTCAGCTGGAACTAATGATTTAACCCAATCAGCAGATTCTTCCAGTTTAGGAATTAAACTTGAAGTTTTCCAATAATCTTCATCTGGTATAGGTGTCATAGTGGCAAGCATTGTGAGTAACGATAGAATAAGAATACCAAGTGCAATACCAAGACCTGTACCAAAAATACGGTCAATAGCACCAATACCTATAGCTTTAATAGCCTTACCAAAGAGGAAGTTAATAAGTGCACCTGCTAATAAGACACCGAGAAAAATGAGTAAAGCTGCAATAATGGTTTGAATAACTTCATTGGATAAATCAAAGGGAAGCATTTTGGCAAGATCGGGGGAGTAGGTGGCTGTTAAAAAGATGGCCGCTATCCACGTTACTAAAAATATAGTCATCCATACAAAGCCTTGTATCATTCCAACAAGTGCTGTCAGCAGAAGAATAACGAGAATACCAATATCTAAGTAATTTAAATCCATTCACAATAACCCTCAGTATTAAGGAGTTGTAACAAGCTGTAGCAAACTTGGAATTGAGCAACTTTTATAAGTTAACTCACTCCTAAGGGTATTAAGAGCATTAATAATAAGCTGCTAATAGCTTAAGGAACTTAATTTTATATAGGTTCCAGAGGTGGCGTATTGTAGTGATTTAAAGCTAACATTACAATAACAGCCAGACTTACGACAGTTTAGTTCAAATTATTGGTATGAGTAGGATGATTTAAGAAAAATAACTTGTAACTACTCAGCTTGCACTCTATTTTGCCTGATTTCTGTATTAAAAGTACTCATTTATACGATATGAGATAAACTTAGCCCCTTTGTCTTGAACTCAAATAAAATAGGAGCACAATTATAACTCTTAATATAAAAAAGCCATTGAGTAAAAATAACTCAATGGCTTTTTTTAAAAGTGTAAGAAAAGCTTATGCCTTAGTTGGAAACAACAAGGCTAGATATCACATACTGATTTTTCTTATAACGACGTTTCATTTTATTTTGAGTTGCTAAAGCTGCTTGACGACTTGCAAATTTTCCGACACGAACACGAAATAGTATTTTACCATTTTTTGTGGTTTTACTTACAAAGCTATCATAACCTTCTTTTATCATAGTCTTTTTAAGATTATTAGCTCGTGATGAGCTAGATGTTGCCAATAGCTGGATAGCATAATTTCCCGTTTTTTTAGTTGGCTTACGATGGGTGGTTTTCTCTTTTTTCTTGGTTGTTATTACTTTTTTCTGTGTCTGTGTATGTTTTTTATATTTTCTTTCTGTCGGCTCAGCAACAACGATTCCATAACCAGGTTTTCTTTCTCTTTCTCCAACTAAACGTGGACGATACGCAGGTTTAGTTGAGTGATGAATTGGTTTAGAAGCAGAGCTAGAGCTGCTTGCTACAACAGAACCATCTTTAGGGCGGCTTATAGCACCTGTATTTTGTTGTGCTTTATTATTAACACTGGTATTAATGCCTGTGTTGCTTGAGCTTGCAATTTTTTGTTTTTGATCTTCTTGTTTGCTTTTACCTATATTATCA
This sequence comes from Thiotrichaceae bacterium, assembly GCA_027009095.1. Classification (GTDB taxonomy): domain Bacteria; phylum Pseudomonadota; class Gammaproteobacteria; order Thiotrichales; family Thiotrichaceae; genus JAGLBW01. The sequence goes on along the minus strand of JALVDG010000143.1, from coordinate 1,571 downwards.
ATAATTTCACGTCTCTCACCTTTGGGTGGACGGATAGTAAAATCAAGATCCTTACCTTTATTCTCATAGGTATTAACGGCTGTCTTTGTTGTTTTTATATTTTGATTTGCAGCATTACCAAGAGCACTCGCAGATGCAATAACTGTCTCATCAGCCCCATCTGTTGCACTTTTCACTGCATCGCTAGTATTTTTTGCTGCATCCTTAGCCGCATTGCCGCCAATACTGGGGATATTTAGGCTTTGCTTAACGTCCTGTGCACCTGGTAAAGCCATATCAACAACATCTTGACGTTCCTGGTCTTTGCCTTTGAGTAAATAACCAAGCAATAAAGCAGCAATAATTGCGAGTGCAGCAGCGCCAATCCCACGTTTAACCATTGTTCTGTTCATTTTAAAAAATCCCTTTAACAAACATTTAATTCTAGATATTTCATTCTATAAGCAGAGTCGAATCTGAATGATCGAAGTAATAAACTCAGGGGGGGGGGTTAAGAGTAATTACATGCACATTCCTTAGCTTAGCCTCACGGATCCAGGTTTGTGAGATACGATGTTCCAATTGTTGCTATGCCATCTTGCAGAAAGAATATAGTTTTACTGAGGCTTATTCAAATAAAAATAACTTACTTTTAATAAGCTAAGTTGTTTTTGTGCAAGCATTAGTTATTAACAACAGACTCTAATACTTGGGATACTACCAGAAAAGAACCAAAGGCGACTACCCTATCTTTACATTTTAATGTGTTTTTAAGTTCTTGCGTTGTTTTTTTAAAATTTTTATGAAGTATAACAGAGAGCTTAGGTGCTATTTTTTGTAATTTTAGTTGAATTGCTGTTCCTGGCTGACCACGTTCACCTTCAAGGTCAACAATATGCCACTCATTAATAAAAGGAATTAATGGTGTGACGATTCCTGTGAGATCTTTATCGATAAAGACAGAAAAGATTGCGACTGTTTTTCCTGCAACAGGGTGGGTTTTTAAATAAATAGCCAGTTGTTCTGCCGCATGCGGGTTATGAGCAACATCTAATAAAATATCAGGACAAGATGATATATGTTGTAATCGACCTATAATATTAGCAGTTTTTAAGCCTTGATTGATTGAGTGATGAGAGACGGGGAGCTTATGTTGCAAGTGTTGGATAACAGCGATGACATTGGCGGCATTATCTAATTGAAATAAGCCTTTTAACTTAGGTAAATCAAATGTCTCTGTAGTGCCTTCAAGCAAATTATGCCATTGCCATTTTTTATTACTTTTTGATACATTATCAGGGATGGATAGGGAGAAGTCTCTATTGCGTTGAATTAAGCTTGCGCCAATACGTTGAGCTTCCGATGCAATGGTTTCAGGAGGATGTTTATCACCGCAGATAACAGGTCTGTCATGACGCATAATCCCTGCTTTTTCTATCGCAATATCGTTTCGATTATTGCCGAGCCAGCTTTCGTGATCAATAGCAATACTAGTAATCAATGCGACATCAGCATCCCATAAATTGACAGCATCTAAGCGACCACCTAGACCAACTTCAAAAATAGCTACATTGATATTTTCATCAACGAAT
>JALVDG010000142.1 GCA_027009095.1 Thiotrichaceae bacterium | reverse complement strand
AGAGAGGTAGATATGCAATCTTTTTCAATTGCAGATGCAAGGTCACAATTGCCCACAATAATTCATACTGTTGAGAAAGGAGGAGTCACTCAATTTACACGCAGAGGAAAACCTGTAGCTATACTGCTTTCTTTAAAAGAATATGAAACATTACTTTTACAGAGAAAGGGTAGCTTATTGCAAGCATTCAATGCATACAGGTCGTTAATGCAATCAACAACTGATGAAATTCCTAACAAAGAAATTGATAGTTGGAGAGACAAAGAAACAGGCAGAAAGCTACCATGGGAATAAAATATCTACTAGATACAAATATTCTTTCTGAGTTAAGTAAAAATAAGCCTGATGCTAATGTTGTATCACATATTACCCAGCATGGAGATAATTGCTCAACGGCTTCTATTGTTATTCATGAAATAAATTATGGTATTAATAGGCTAGAAGAAGGAAATATTAAGAAAAATCTTCAGCTTTTTCTTAATCAATTAGAAACCTATAAATTCCAAATTTACCCATATGACACAAAGGCTGCTTGTTATCATGCTTCAGAAAGAGCAAGGTTAATAAAAAAAGGGTTAACACCTGCATTTGCAGATGGGCAGATCGCAGCTATTGCTTCAACGAATAATTTAATACTAGTCACTCGAAATAGAAGTGATTTCATAAATTTCAATAGTTTACAATTGGAAAATTGGTTTATAGAAAATTAAAAATCTAACAAGTTAGTGAGGCGTTAGCTCAATGTCATTGAATTAAGCTATTAAGGCTATGAATTATATAGCATAATACGCCTCTTTTTTAGTGAAAAATAGAGATTTTGGCATGGCTATCCGACATTTAAAAAATGTCGGGTATCGTGTGATCATGGAAATATTTTACTGAAAAATATTTTTTTAGGGCTGACTATATAAAAAAAGAGAGCCGAAGCTCTCTTTATATCTATAGTCTCATCCTAGCTGGTACTATAGATGAATTGGATGATATGACTCCATCCTTACTATGAGTATAGTCTATTTATTTGTAAATTCAGGATAAGCTTCCATTCCACATTCACCAATATCAACTCCTTCATATTCTTCCTCTTCAGAAACTCTGATTCCCATAACAAGTTTTATAATGAACCAAGCAATAAGAGAAGTAATAAATACCCAGACGAAGATAGTTGCAGCGCCAACGAGTTGACCCACGAAAGTAGTGCCTGAGTTGGTTAGCGGTACGGCTATTAAGCCCCATAATCCAACGACACCATGAACAGAGATTGCACCAACAGGGTCATCAATTTTGATTTTGTCAATTGCAACAATGGAGAATACAACGATGATACCACCGATAGCACCAATGGCTGTTGCCATTAATGGGCTAGGTGTTGATGGTTCTGCTGTGATTGCGACAAGACCTGCTAATGCACCGTTAAGTGCCATTGTTAAGTCAGCTTTGCCAAACATTAAACGAGCAATTATAAGTGCTGCGATTACGCCACCTGCTGCTGCTGCGTTTGTGTTTAAGAATACCATTGCGACAGAGTTAGCATTTGCGATGTCGCCTAATTTAAGTACTGAGCCACCGTTAAAGCCGAACCAGCCCATCCAAAGAATGAATGTTCCTAGTGTTGCTAGTGGTAAGTTACAACCAGGAATTGGTTTGATGCTTCCGTCAGCGGCATATTTTCCTTTACGAGCACCCAACAAAAGTACGCCAGCTAGAGCTGCTGCTGCACCTGCTAAATGTACGATACCAGAGCCAGCAAAGTCAGAGAATCCGAAGTCATCACCTAAAGAGAATAGACCGAATACTGATTTTCCGCCCCAAGTCCAAGAACCTTCCATTGGGTAGATAAATGCGGTCATAACAACAGCAAAGAGTAAGAATGCCCAAAGCTTCATACGCTCTGCAACGGCACCTGATACGATAGACATTGCTGTGGCAACGAAGACAACTTGAAAGAAGAAGTCAGAGGCGTTTGAGTAAATAGCACCACCTGTGAAGCCATCTTTTCTATCAGCAAACTCTTTTAGTACTGCTGCTGTCATGCCATCAGCGTCTTTTGCGCCATCTAAGGCGATGTCTTTTAGAAGTATGCCGCCGTCGTACATAATGTCGTAACCAATGGTTAAGTAGGCTGTACAGGCGATGGCATAAAGTGCAATATTTTTTGTTAAGATCTCAGTGGTACTTTTAGAGCGGACTAAGCCCGCCTCCAACATCGAGAAGCCTGCCGCCATCCACATAACCAATGCACCCATTACTAAAAAGTAAAAGGTGTCAATGGCATATTGTAATTCAAAAACATTATTTTCCATTTGATACTACTCCTGCTAATTAAAGTGCTTCTGGACCAGTCTCACCCGTGCGGATACGGATGGTTTGCTCAACAGATGTTACAAAGATTTTTCCATCGCCAATTTTACCTGTGTTAGCAGCTTTGCTAATCGCTTCGATGACTTGGTCTAAGGTGTCTTCGGATATAGCAGCTTCAATTTTTACTTTTGGTAAAAAATCAACAACATACTCTGCGCCTCTGTAAAGTTCGGTGTGTCCTTTCTGGCGACCAAAACCTTTCACTTCCGTTACAGTGATACCTGTAACGCCAATCTCGGAGAGTGCTTCGCGCACATCATCGAGCTTGAAAGGTTTAATAATTGCAGTAACTAGTTTCATGTAGTTTATCTCCATGTGGTGTGTTTGATCTTAAATTTGAAGAATACCTTAAATAAGTAGAAGGACACAATAAATCGAATATTTTGTTAGATTTATTACGATCTTCTCTTAAATAAGACATAATTCCTCATTTATAGTTGATTTTTATGCATATATTGTGCCAACTTTTCCTACTTGGCATGACTAAGTAGTAGATATAGCAGTAGTACTTTTTAACTTATTGATTTACATCAAGAGGAAATGATTTTCTTAATGCTTATGATTATTACTATTTATAAGTCTAAAAGTAGAGGCTACCACGGATAATTGCATCATTGTAGGATTCTTTTTTGTAACTACTTAGCTAGCACTCTATTTTGCCCGGTTTTTGCGTTAAAAGTACTCATTTATACTCATAAACTTTGCCCTTTTTCCTTGAACTCGAACGAAATAGAGCACAATCTGAGTAGTTACTTTTTTAAGGTATTTATTGTGTTAATTCAGATTTTTTATTTGCAATAGCAGAGGATGTACTAGTGAAATATAAGCGAGCGTGTGCTGATTTGATAAGTGGTACATATGTTTTAGCATGTCTATTTTTTAAGGTGTGATTCTTCAAAGTTGTCTGTTTTTTTAGGAGGTATTTTTTCTATCAGCTTAAATGATGCTTTTTATTTGTTGGTGCGATATTTCTTAATAAGGCACTATTTTGGTGCGCGATATAGGCTAAGTATAGTCAGATTAGTGATAGAGATTTGCAACTAGGGGAATAAGCTATATCAATATTTTTAGAAATTATAGTTGGCGTGAAATTTGCTTATTTAAACCTAATTATGAATAAAAACACCAAAATTAGCGCGGATTTATTGGACTCTCTAACAACAGCAGTGATGTTGTTAGATGTATCCTTGTGTATTAGTTATATGAATATTTCTGCCGAAGTCTTGTTTGGGCAGAGCTTAAAGCGGGTTGTGGGTAAATCATATAAAAGTCTTTTTAATTTAAATATTAGTGCTCAACATTTTGATTTTGTTTTGCAATATAAAGAGCCTCAGACTTTGCGTGAGTGTAGTTTAAACACAGGTAATAAAGAGCTTATTGTTGATTGTATTGCTAGTCCTTGTGTGAGCAATGGTCAGTTAAAAGGTGTGGTGGTTGAGTTGCACCGAGTTGATCGTCAATTGCGTATGTCTAGGGAAAATCAGCTATGGAGAGAGCAAGAGGCAACAGAAACCTTGGTGCGTGGTTTAGCTCATGAGATTAAGAATCCATTAGGAGGCTTGCGGGGGGCGGCTCAGTTACTAGAAAGTGAGCTGCTAGATGAAGAGCTGAAAGATTATACAAAAATTATTATCTCAGAAGCAGACCGCCTAAAAGCTTTAGTTGATCGCATGTTGGGTTCTCCGCGTCCTGAAAATAAAGAGGCTGTTAATATTCATGAGGTCTTGGAGCGGGTACGTAAATTAGTTAAGCCTAGCTTGCCTGATGGTGTGCAACTAGGTTTTGATTATGACCCTAGTATTCCTGAGCTGCATGCCGATAGGGATCGTTTAATTCAAATAATTTTAAATATCACAGGAAATGCTATTAAAGCGGTGGGAGACAAAGGTACTATTTTATTCCGTACCCGTATTTTGCGCCACATCACCCTTAATCATAAAGTCTATCGTTTGGCACTGAAATTAGAAGTAATTGATGATGGCGTAGGAATACCCAAAGAACTTCAAGATAAAGTCTTCTTTCCGATGATTAGTGGCTCAGCAGAGGGCACAGGGCTGGGCTTGTCAATTGCTCAATCTCTCGCCAATAAACATAATGGCATCATAGAGTTTGAATCTAAACCTGGCGATACACGTTTTGTATTGCTATTACCGATTAAAGAAACAAAGGGAAAGGAATAACATGTCACGACCTGAAGTAGTGTGGATAGTTGATGATGAACAGTCTATTCGCTGGGTATTAGAACGTGCTTTAACAAAAGCAAATATGGATGTGACTAGTTTTGATTCATCTAGTCATTTGCTGAGTGCTTTAGATGATTCTCAGCCTGAAGTGATTATTTCTGATATTCGTATGCCAGAAATGGACGGTTTTGAGTTGCTTAAAAAGGTACAACGAAGATTTCCTGATATTCCCGTGATTATTATGACGGCTCATTCTGATATGGATAGTGCCGTGTCGGCCTATGAAAAGGGAGCATTTGAATATTTACCTAAGCCCTTTGATATTCATGATGCCATCGCATTAGCAAAAAGAGCCAGTGAGCAGTATCGCTCTCAACATATCGAAGAGTCAGCAGTGGCAGATGAGCAAAATATAATGCTTGAGTCTCAGGAAATTATTGGTCAATCCCCTGCAATGCAAGAGGTGTTTCGTGCTATTGGTCGCTTGAGTAAATCAAGTATATCGGTATTAGTCACAGGGGAATCAGGAACAGGTAAAGAGCTAGTTGCGAAGGCATTACATACTCATAGCCCACGTTCTGATGCACCTTTTATTGAGATCAATACGGCAGCTATCCCCAAGGATTTATTAGAATCTGAGTTGTTTGGTCACGAAAAAGGGGCATTTACAGGGGCGCATGTACAGCGTATTGGTCGTTTTGAGCAGGCTAATAAGGGAACACTATTTTTAGATGAAATTGGCGATATGCCCGCAGAGCTACAAACACGCTTACTCCGTGTTTTATCGGAGGGAACATTTTATCGTGTCGGTGGGCATATACCGATACAAGTCGATGTAAGGGTGATTGCAGCAACTCATCAAAACCTAGAACAACGAGTCGAGGAAGGCTTATTTCGTGAAGATTTATATCATCGTTTAAATGTGATTCGTGTACAAATTCCGCCATTGCGTGATCGCGGTGAAGATATTGTTTTATTATTAAAACGTTTTTTAAATAGTGCTGCAGAAGAGTTGCAAGTTGAGAAAAAAACGGTTGCTCCAGAGGTGGCTCAATATATTCAATCACTACATTGGCCGGGTAATGTGCGTCAACTTGAAAATGTAAGTCGTTGGTTAATGGTAATGGCGACGGGGCGCGAAATCACCTTGGATGATTTTCCAGTTGAGTTAAAAAAAGAGACATCTAAATGTGTTGATAGTGATTGGAAAGAGTTGTTAAGACGTGATATTAATCAGCGTTTGAATCGGGGAGAAACGAGAATACTTGATGAGCTCTATCCCTTATTTGAGCAACTCGCATTAACTGTAGCACTTGAAAAAACAGGTGGTAAAAAGAAAGAAGCCGCCGATTTGCTGGGTTGGGGGCGTAATACACTTACAAGAAAAATGAAAGAATTTGAGAGATTAGGGGTTTCTTGAGGTTCAAAAATATCCTTACATCTATTAACTTATTAGTGAAAATGGTGTTTTGTGGGTATTATCTGCCATCCTCTTTTTACCATGAGTAAATAGAATGACAACAATAACGAAACGCTGGCTGCTCAATGGACTTTTATTACTAATAGTCCTTGCTCTGTTCTGGTTTATCTCGCAACAATTAAATTCAAAAGGAGTTATCGTCAATACGCTTTATGATGCTTCAATGGGGAATGAAATTGTGTCAATTGTCATCAATCGAGAAAAAACTAAGCTAAAAGTATCTCCAAAGATAGAGTTGAAAAAAGTATCAGGACAGTGGATGATGGTCAGTCCTATCAAATCCAAAGTTGATAGTCGTAAAATTAAACATCTAATGACCTTATTGTCGGATGAAATATCGGCTAGTTATTCTGTTGTGGGTAAGAATTTATCAGCCTTTGGTTTGGAAAATAATCGAGTGAGTATTGCATTTAACGGTGTGAAAATTCAATTTGGATCACTAAATCCTATTAGTTATAAGCGTTATGTGAGAAAAGGGGATACCATTTATATGGTTGATGAAACAGTGCATGGCTTGCTTCTGAGTGGTGTTGATCATTTTATTCAGGAAACAGTAAATTAATTGCTATTTCTGTGAAATGCGCTCCTAAACAATAATGTCAATGTCCAATTTGTAAATCACACCTCTATGTCGCTACCTTTTTCTGTTCAATTTATACCCGTAGAAAATATATCAGCTCTTGAAGCAGATGAAAATGTGCTAGCGGCTATTCGTTACGCCTCGATAGCAAGTGCTGAGAATACAGAAAAACCTTTATTTTCCGTTGGTTTACCTAATCTTGCATTGTCAAATGTTGTAGAGGTGTGGTATAGCGATGTAGCAGTCAAAACGAGTTTAATTGATGGTATCCAACTGTCATATAATGACGATATTTTATTTGGTCATTTATTATTAGACGAAAGTGAGTATGAGGATATCGTTGCTGCCTCGGAACATGCTTATCGTTTAATTTTAGATGCTATTAATGCATTGGACTATCCCTATATTTTGCGTATTTGGAACTATTTCTCCTCTATCAATGATGATCAACAAGGCTTGGAGCGTTATAAGCAGTTCTGTTTAGGTCGTCAACAAACATTAGATTCTCGAGGAGGGTTTGTTTACTCACCTCCTGCCGCAACGGCAATAGGAACCTCTGGTGGTGGTTTACAGGTTTATTTTATTGCGGCACGCGAACCAGGTATACAGTTAGAAAATCCACGTCAAACATCTGCTTTTTTATATCCTCCTCAGTATGGCGTAGTAAGTCCTGCCTTTTCTCGTGCGACAATAAAAAAATGGCAGAATACAACCCATCTCTATATTTCAGGTACGGCAAGCATTGTTGGGCATGAAACACGTCATATTGGACAGGTCGAAAAACAATTAGAAGAGACACTAAAAAATATAGAAGCTTTAGTACAACATGGTGCTGAGACACAAGACCTATCCATTAATACACTAACCGATCTCTCGTATTTAAAAGTTTATTTACGCGATCTTTTTATGTTGTCGATAACAGAAGAGTTACTGATTCGTCGTTATGGGCGTAATTTGCCCGAGGTAATTTTTTTGCAGGGGGATGTGTGTCGTGAGGACTTATTGGTCGAAATAGAGGCTGCTTATATTTTAAATGAGGTCGATGCTTGATGATAGTATTTACTGTATATGCCTGAGTTACCAGAAGTAGAAACAACACGGCGAGGCATTAGTCCTTACGTGGTAGGAAAAAAGGTTGTGTCAATTATCGTTCGACAGCCTAAATTACGCTGGTCTGTGCCAGAGTCATTGCATGAGCTAGAAGGGGAAAAAATTTTATCGCTTAAGCGACGAGCAAAGTACTTATTACTGGAGTCATCAAGGGGAACCGCCATCTTGCACTTAGGCATGTCTGGAAGCTTACGGGTGATCAATGTCGATTTAGTCCCTGAAAAACATGATCATGTTGATATTGTTTTTTCGACAAATAAAGCCATTCGTTTACGTGATCCACGTCGCTTTGGTGCTGTCTTATGGACAAGAGATGATCCGTTGCAGCATAAGTTGCTACGTCATTTAGGACCTGAACCTCTTAGTGAGAAGTTTGATGCTTTATTGCTGTATACTATGTCGCGTAAAAGAAAAGTGTCTGTTAAGCAATTTATAATGAATGCACAGATTGTTGTTGGAGTGGGGAATATATATGCGAGTGAATCTCTCTTTATGTCGGGTATATCGCCTAAAACAGCTGCAGGTCAAATTTCATTAAAGCGTTATGAAAAGCTGGTTGAGGCTATAAAAGTTGTTTTATCTCGCTCAATAGAGCAGGGAGGGACAACCTTAAGGGACTTTATGCAAGCCGAAGGAAAGCCTGGCTACTTTCAGCAACAACTGAATGTTTATGGTCGAAGGGGAGAAGAATGCAATGTTTGTGGTTCTTTAATAAAACAAATAAGCCAAGGACAGCGTTCTAGCTTTTACTGTTCATCTTGTCAAAAATAGTACTGGCTTGTTGATGTACTAGAGAAAAATTTAAAATTAAGCAACAATCTTATGATTCCAAAACTGAAAAGAACAATCACCTCTTTATTACCCGTTGAAAAATCCAGAACAGGAGAATGTAATGGCTGTGGCGACTGCTGCAAATTACCTTTTCGTTGTGGCTTTTTAAAAGATAAGGAGGATGGTACTTATGCTTGTGCTATTTACAGTATACGACCACCTAATTGTCGGAAATTTCCGCGTAGTCGTGCTCAATGGGAAACAGTAAAGGAAAACTGCGGTTATAGCTTTCCTGATATTCGTATTCAAGTTGAGAATAGCTAAAAGACTCATCAGATAACTATCTGATTCCCATATAAAGCAGAAGTCATTAGAGTTTAAGAGTCCTTTGAATGAGGGAACTCTTTGATATATATATCTTGCTTGGTATAAGGAATCTCAATATTTTCTTCATTGAAGCGTTTATAGATGCTTGTATTTAACTTGTCGAGGGTGCGACCTCTAAGTTCAGGGTCTTCTATCCAGCCGAGTAATTCCAAATCGAGACTGGATGCGCCAAAGGTACGAAAACGTACGCGAGGAGTAGGTAGTTTGGTAATAAGGGGCTCTGTTTGTGCTATATCCATTAATATTTCACGCACTTTATCTATATCCGAGCCATAGGCAACACCAATTTTCACACGAATCCTAAATTTGGGGTGAGGTCCACCACTTTGGTTGGTTATTTTGCTATTTCCCATTATGGCATTGGGTATGGTTATTTCTACATCATCACGAGTTATCATGCGGGTACTACGAATACCAATGTGAGTAACTTTTCCTCTCTGATTTCCATCTAGCACAATATAATCACCTATTTTATAAGGGGTGTCAGCTAAAATAAATACACCTGAAAATAAGTTGGCGAGAGTGTCTTTGGCGGCAAAACCAACTGCAATACCGATAACACCAGCAGAAGCAAGCCATGCTGTCATATCAACACCCCATATTTGGAACGTTACATATAAGGCTAGAGCGATAATTAATAACTTAATAAGATTATCAAAGAGTGGCAGTGTCTGAGGGCGAATCAAGCGATATAGTGTGTTTTTACCCCATGCAAGCTGGTGTAAAATAATTTTAGATATGCGTATTAAAGCAGTTGTCCAAATTAATATGCCAACCGTTTGAAAGCCATTATTTAAGTTATTGGTTAGTTTATCAGACAGTGGCATCATATTAACGCCAGTGGTAAAACCTGTCATAAGGAGCGAGTAGTAAATGGGGGCTCGTGCGATATTGAGTAGTCGATCATCTAAGTGGCTCACCGTTTTTTTAGTGAGTATTTTTAATAGAGTAAAAATAATCCAAGAGCTAATAGAGGCAAATACAAAGGTTGCTAGCATAACTGCTCCACCTTTCATCCAAGGCTCTTGGTCAAAAATTTTTAAAAGAGGGGAGAGGTAAGAGTCGATAAGTGCAAGATAATGATCCATAGTGCTTCTCTAACTTTTAATTTAGAGTTGGATGGTAGCACTTTTTTAAGGGGATGCTAAGAACTGGGAGAAAAAGACTCCACAGTCCTAATTTGAAAAAATATAATGTAATAAAGTTATTGTTTTTTCTTGTTTTTTTCTTCTTTTCTGCATTGCCTAAACCAATCAAGAAGACCTTTAGTTGAGCTATCATGCTCATAAATATCCTCATCGCTTTCAATTTCTTCAAGAATCTTTTTAGTTAAATTCTTGCCTAGCTCAACACCCCATTGATCATAAGAATTAAGATTCCAAACAGCACCTTGCACAAAAATTTTATGTTCGTAAAGGGCAATTAAAGAGCCTAGAGAATGAGGAGTGAGTTTCTTTAAGACAATGGAATTACTCGGTTGATTTCCTTCAAAAAACATATGAGGTGCTCGTTTTTCGGCTTTATGTAGCTCAATTCCCGCCTCTTTTAATTGTTGTTTTGTTTCTTCCATTGAGCGTCCACGCATGAGTGCTTCTGTTTGTGCAAGAAAGTTGGAGGCGAGTATATTACAGTGAGTTTCGTCGCAATGATGAGAGTTAATAGAGGCAATAAAGTCAGTAGGAATAATACGCGTGCCCTGGTGTAGCAACTGATAAAAAGCATGCTGCCCATTAATTCCTTCTGCTCCCCAAATTATTTTTCCTGTGGAGTAGGTGGTCTGTCTGCCATCTTTATCAACCGATTTGCCATTACTTTCCATATCAGCTTGTTCTAAATAGGCGGGGAGTAGGCGTAGATTATGATCATAAGGTAAAATTGCGCTAGATTCTGCATGAAAGAAGTTACCGTACCAAATACCTAGCATGGCAAGTATTACAGGCATATTGCTTTCTAATGGCTCATTGCGGAAATGATTATCCATTGCATGTGCGCCTTCGAGCAGCTTGATAAAATTATCCATGCCAAGATAAAGAATACTAGAAAGACCAATCGCAGACCAAAGGGAGTAGCGCCCTCCAACCCAATCCCAAAATTGAAACATATTGACGGTATCAATACCAAATGCTTGTACTGCTTCTTTGTTAGTCGATACGGCTACAAAATGTTTGGCAATATCATCATTCGTTACTCGACCTGCACCACTTAGAAACCATTTTTTTGCAGTATTTGCATTAGTGATGGTTTCTTGGGTAGTAAATGTTTTAGATGAGATAATAAATAGAGTGGTCTCAGGGCGAAGCTTGTTAAGTGTTTGTTCTATTTGAGTTGCATCCACATTAGAGACAAAGCTGACTTTCAGTGTGTGATGAGCATATGGTTTTAAAGCGCGGCAAACCATGCTAGGTCCAAGATCAGAACCACCAATGCCGATATTAACGATGTGAGTAATTGGCAAACCTGCATAGCCAACCCATTGACCACTGCGTACTTTATTAGAAAAAATACGCATTTTTTCTAGCTCTGCATTTATTTTTGGCATGATATTTTCGTCATCAACAAAAATAGGTTTGTTGCTGCGATTACGTAAAGCGGTGTGTAGAACAGCTCGTCCTTCGGTGTTATTTATTTTCTCACCATTAAACATTTTATCCCGATACTCTTCCACCTTTGCTTGGCGTGCTAAATCGAATAAAAGTTTAAGCGTCTCATCGGTTATTCTGTTTTTAGAGTAATCTAATAATATATCATTGAACTTTAAAGAGTATTTGTTAAATCGCTCAGGGTCTTTATCAAATAGTTCAACCATGTGTATTTTATGAACTTTTTTAAAGTGATCTAGCAATGCCAGCCATGCAGGGGTGTTAATTAATGGAGATTTTGAATTGAGGATAACTCTTAATGGTCTCATACAGATAGCCCTATTATTCTGGAGTCATTTGAGCCTAAGAGCGGGGGTAGCTCAATATTGACTGTAAGTTGTTGGTGTATTAGTTTGATTCTACTAATTATTCTTACTAATGGTAAAAGTATAGTAGAAAGCTCCTATTTTTAGAATAAAAACAAGATAAAAGAGCTTATAATATATAATGTTTATATTTTATTCAGTTTGTGTTGTTCGTATTTATTTGGCTATTTTTCTTTGAGAAGCATAGAAAAATTTATCATAAAGAGACATAACACGTTTCACATAAGCTTTTGTCTCTTTATAGGCTGGGACTTCTCCGCTAAAGCGTTTTACAGCACCTTCCCCTGCATTATAGGCTGCTATCGTTGCTAAAACATTTCCTTGATATAGGTCTAATAAATAGCGTAAGTAGCGTGTACCTGCCTGAATATTTTTTTGAGGGTTTTTAAGGTCAAAAATACCAAAGCGTTTGGCAGTGGCGGGCATTAGTTGCATTAACCCTGTTGCTCCTGCTGGGGAAACTACTGTCGGCTTAAAGCAACTTTCAGCCGTTATAATTGAGCGTATCAAGGCTGTACTTATACCATGTTTTGAGCTTGCCTCATTAATTGCTTGGTTGTAAGGCTCCGACTTTTTACGGAGTGTTTTTAAACTATGTTGAGAACAATGTTTTACAGTTGATTTTTTTGGTGATTTTTTTGTCGAAGGTGGAGTTGTTGATAGTTGTTTGGGTGTTTTATTATCTGTTTTTAGATCGTTGGTGGTATTTTCAGCAATAGCAATAGGGCTGATAAAGAGAAGAAGTATCAGTAAATATTTCATAAAGATTTTCTTTGCTTCGTGAGCCATTGTTTTTCCATGGCAATGAGTTGTTCTATTTCATGTTGAGTAAAACCTGCTTGTAGGCGAGCTTCGGTATGAAAAGGTGGGCGAGGTGGAGCGCCCATATACTCCATTAATAGCTTTCT
>JALVDG010000141.1 GCA_027009095.1 Thiotrichaceae bacterium | reverse complement strand
GGCGGAGCCAAAACTCCCATTCTAACCGCACCGAGCATTTGCCCGAGAGAATGGATCAGCAGTGAAAGTGTTTGAGCGGAGTTTACGGAGCGAGTTTTTTCACTGCCCATTCTCTCGGGCAAAGCGCAGGAGGAAGCGGTTAGCTGGGTCGCCTTTTCTTTGCTTACTTTCTTTTGGCGACGCAAAAGAAAGTAAGTCGTAGCCCTGTTACGGAATAGAGTGAAAGAACCTAAATTTAAAAGGGCTACGAAAACCTTCACTGATATTCTAAAGAGCAACTGCGTAACATCAGTTAGATCATATTCAGTTTTGTAGCCTAAATACCCAAGCAAAATTAATTTAACAAAATTTAGTTTCCTGTTTTTTGATATTCAAGGCATTGAGACGGGAGCATAGTGGGCTATGTGACCAAAGCAATAACGAAGAAGATCAGAAAACAGGGGCTAAATGGTTAGATTAATTTTGCGCGGGCACTTAATGCTAAGGAGCTATTAAACAAGCCCATATTAATAAAGGCTACAAAGCACCCATTTTTTTAAGACATTGAATAAAGACCAACACGATTACCTTCACTATCTAAAAACTGTGCAAAATAGCCAAACTCACCATCCTGAATGGCTGTTTTAGGCCAGAGAACTTCGCCACCACTGGTCACCGCACGCGCTAATGGCGCAGATAAATCATCCCCACCATTTAGATAAATAACAGCACCTGTTCTGCTTGGCTCATAGCCCTCTGCTTTTATCAACATACCACCTGCTGCCTGCTGATCCGCCTCAAAGATGGACATTTTCATGCCCTCCATTTCTTCATCTTTAAAGCTTGTCTGCATTACTTCTGTGTAAAACGCCTTTGCTCTCTCCATATCTTCAACAGGAATTTCAAACCACGTCACAACATTGATATTTTTCATTACTTTCTCCTTTAATGTATTTTTTAATTTGGAGAAAGCAGTATAAGTGAGGGCTACTGACAGCATTCTGTCAGTAGAAAGAAATACTGATATATTTTCTCTATACTGTTGATTTATTCTGCCTTAGGGATTATTAGCTGATGTTACTAATAAGAAATAGTCTCAAGTACTCCACTCATATCATCCCTAAAGGATTTTCAATCACTAACTTATTATAGACTTTTAAACCATGTTGAATATCTTCTGAATATAGTACTTCACACTCATTATTAAGCGCACTCGCAACGATCAAGCTATCCCAATAAGAAAAGCGATAATCTAGGCGTAAGCTAGATGCTGTTAGCAAATCATCTGCTGTTTGGTTATGCATTGAATAACTGCCGATAAAATCACGGCTAAATTGAAAAATATATTCATTATCTTTGTCTGCTTTACGCATTAAGTTAATGCAAACCTCATTCACTACTTGCGTACTGATATGAATATCAATATCCCTTGCCAATAATTGTTTTGCTATTTCATGCTTATTAATATCCCGCTCTTGCTGGTTTTTAATAAGAGCATACAACCAAATATTACTATCAATAAAAACACTAACGCTCATAAAGCTCATCTCTATTAAGCGGTGTAAAACAGTTTAATATAATTGGTTTATCAATATATTGAGCCATAAAATCATGATTTTTATCTGATTTTTTTCTCAAACACTTCACCAAGTTTTTCAGTGCAAAATTTACTACTTCTTTTTTACTTTTGATACCTGATAGTTTGAGCGCTTCCGTTACTAGCTGATCATCTAAGACTATATTTGTTCTCATTAAACACCTCTTTATTTTTAGTGTGTACAACAATACACATTATAGTCAATAAATTGGTCTTTGAGCACTAAAAATCTACCCTTTTCGCTTACGCGGTCTAAATATATTCGCCTGATCAGCATCATATAAATAAGAGGTATCAAACTCTGTCGGGTTCATTACGCCCCCCACTAAAATTAAAGCGGTACGAGTAATTTTATTTTTACGCACGAGGTCAACGATTGTTTCCAATGTACCTTCAACCTTCATTTGATCATCCCAACCTGTTTTATAACAGACTGCTACGGGGCATTCCTTACCGTAATGGGGAATGAGTTCTGCGACGATTTTATGGATGCGCGTTACACCTAAGTGAATGGCTAGGGTGGCTTTATGTGCAGCTAGTGATGACAAATCTTCGCCTTCTGGCATGGAGGTTTTACCTGCATAGCGGGTATAAATAACCGTTTGAGCAATATCTGGCAGGGTCAGTTCTCGTTTTAACCATGCCGCTGATGCGCTTACTGCTGTTACGCCTGGAATCACTTCGTAGCTAATCTTTAGCTCATCTAAACGGCGCATTTGCTCACCTGTTGCCCCGTAGATGGATGGATCACCTGAGTGTACTCTGGCAACATCTTTCGCTTCGTTATTGGCTTGCTGAATATATTCAATTATCTGTTCAAGATGCAATGGTGCGGTATCGATAATCAAAGCATCGTCACGCGCCTCTGCCAAAATAGGTTCGGGTACTAAGGAGCCTGCGTACAAAATCACAGGGCATTCACGAATTAAACGCTGTGCTTTTACGGTAATTAATTCAGGATCGCCTGGCCCTGCGCCAATAAAATAAACGGTCATAGTTTTTGTCCATATCCTCGTGGTGTGTACACCCACTGCCCTTGCGGTGTTTCTATTCGGGTTGATTCGCTATTACCTACCATCACGAGCGTCAACATATCAACCTGTTTTATATCAAGGTTTGATAAGCTTGTATGTGTGATTATTTCATCAGTACGCGTTAGATTTTTACCTAAGATAACAGGAGTATTTTCAGGGCGATAGTTCAATAAAATCTGCTTGGCTTTTTCTAGCTGCCACTGCCTTTTGCGTGACACTGGGTTATAAAAGGCGATAACAAAATCACCTGCTCCTGCTGCATGTAGACGCTTTTCGATCACTTCCCAAGGGGTAAGTAAATCGGACAATGAGATAGTACAAAAGTCGTGGGCAATGGGTGCGCCACTGCGACTAGCGAGGGCTTGTATGGCAGAAATACCTGCGATTACTTCAATATGTACCTCTTGCCATTTAGGATTATTGCTACTCTCCTCAGGCTTATCCAATAGCTCGAAAACAAGCGTTGCCATGGCATAAATACCAATATCACCACTGGAAATTAATGCCGTGTTTTTACCATCTGCCGCTAGGTTTAAGGCTAAACGTGCACGTTCAATTTCTTCACCGAGTGGTAATTCATGGCGTTGTTTATTTGCCACTAACTCACCTAATAAATCAAGATATAAGCCATAGGCAACTAAATGATCAGATTGTGCTAAAGCATGACGCGCTAAGGGTGGGAGATAAGCAAGGTCGCCAGGACCTGAACTGAGTAAATAGAGTGTTGTCACAAATAAATCACCAGTAGAAAACAAATTGCAAGGTAGCCTATCCCTAATGGTGATACAAGTATTAAGATTGACTTGCTAAAATCATCCACGATAAAAGCAAAAGGGCTTTAAAAAATGAAGAATGAAATAAGCACAGAAGGCACTCAAGACGATATGATCGCTGCTGTTGACTTGGGATCAAATAGTTTTCACATGATCGTTGCGCGCATGGATGGACAGGGTGGTTTTACCATGATTGATCAAATGAAAGAGATGGTACGACTACGTGGAGGCTTGAGTCCTGAAGGGCATTTAAGCAAACAAAAACAACAAGAGGCACTTGATTGTTTACGCCGCTTCGGGGATCGCATTAAGCATTTCCCTC
>JALVDG010000140.1 GCA_027009095.1 Thiotrichaceae bacterium | reverse complement strand
CAACTACTTACAATTCACATAATTTTAAAATTCGTGAATTATATTTATTCGCAAAATTGCGAACCTTGTAACTTGCTGATTTTAAAATGTTCATTAAAGTCAACTAAATTTAAGTGCGATTGCCCTACCCCGTGAATTGCTTAAGGTATTATCTAAATGCCAATTATAGTAATTTATCAATAATGTGTAACATCAGTTATTATTTGGGTGATAACTAACCAGCAAGTTGCTACCAATCCTGCATTAGGATTGCTTGATTTATTTTTATCACAATCTTGATTATTACTGGTGTCGGCATAGGGATTAGGATGATCAAGGATCTTTTCTTGATTAATATCGCTAGAATCTAAAACAGTCCACCCTTCAGGTATAAGGTGCTTGGAGTACTAGAACACGACCGTAACAATAATAATATCGCAAGAGTCCCACTATAACTCATTCATTTCTTTGCGTGACATGGAAACCCAACATAAAAGCGTATCATCACACCATGCTCTCTAAACCCAAAAACATTCACAACTAGCCAAAATTTTGACCTCATAAAATGGGACTCGTCTCAGCTCCCTTGCTTTCCTATTCTTTGTTAAGCACAAAAGATTAAAATGCTAAAATAGAAGTTACTGATTATGCTGAGTAGTTACAAATAGAATAAGTAAAATTTTATATTGGCAATTTAAGATAAGACCTTGTGTGGAGTTTAAAAAGAAGTAAATGATTAATAAATTAAGCTACCAAATCCCAGCAGGTATTAGCTCTTATCAGCAAGAAATTAAACGCAGTAAGTTTATTACCTGGATAGCACCTGCGGCTACGCCAGAGGAGGCCAAGCAACAAATTCAATCAATAAAAAATAATTATCCTGATGCGCGGCATGTGTGTTGGGCATATATCGCAGGGGCTCCAAATACCGTATTAAAGTCGATGAGTGATGATGGAGAACCAAATGGTACGGCAGGTAAGCCTATATTAAATGTTTTAGAACATAGTAATGTGGGTGATATTGTTGCAATTGTTGTACGTTATTTTGGAGGAGTTAAGTTAGGTGCTGGAGGATTGGCTAGAGCCTATTCTAGCTCGGTCAGTGAGGCAATGAAGCAAACAAAATATGTGATAAAAATTGCCAAAAAGGAGCTTAGTTTAAGCTTTCCATATGCCGAAGAATCACAAGTAAGATATTTATTAGAAGACGAGTTAGGGAATGTGCTTGAGACGCAGTATGGAGAATTGGTTTTATTACGCTGTGAATTGCCATTAGAGAAATTAACAAGTTTTAAGCAGCGACTTGGTTTAAATGTTGAAATTAATGATAAGTAATTGATTGAAAATTATCATGTTTGTGTAAGTTTAAATCATTATATTTTTATGTAAGATAATCGACTGTTTATTGGCGATGAATGGTATTGTAACTTCCCTCTAAATACAGTCTTATAGGTACTTGAATGTGAATTTCTATATTGTCTCAAGGACGAGAGGTTGAAATAAAATGATACATAATAACAATACGCTAGTGGATGTTAATACCATTGCTGGGTTAAATAATATCCCTAATCCTAGTTTGCCCTTAGAAAAACCTAAACCAGTTGATATTGGTGATTTTAATCAAGCTTTATCGAGGGAATCTCAGTGCTCAAATAAATCATGTAGCGACGCTCCTGTTTCAGCTCAAGATGCAGGAAAATCTGGAGACAATTCTCCCGAGGCAATGATGAAAGAGCTACTTACTTTGTTATTAGAGTTGCTTTCTGTGCTACAAGATTCAAAAAAAGGCTCTGGAGGAGAGAAAAAGCCTAATGACTGTGATACTTCATCAGGGACTGAAGTACCAAATAACAAAGCGGCTAAAATTAAAAATAACAATGTAGTTCCTGAAAATAATTCGGTAAGTGGACAAATTCCTAAGCCTATTGAGCATATGCAAAGTGCCGATTTAGGTGGTAAACAAGTAATTATCGGTGGTGATGGTACTGCAAGTGCCTCAGAAGTAGCTCAAACAAAGAACGAACTTGTTAAGCTCTATGAAAATAGCCCTAGCTTTAAAAATATGATTGATCAATCCCCAAATCAATCATTTGAAATGTCTGTTGGTAAACGTAGCGATAATATGAGCTGGGGTAATGCCGATGGTCGAGTCTTTATGAATATCAATAATATATTACCTGACTCTAGTGATAACTTTCAGGCGTTAACTGCACATGAATTTGCTCATGCCGGAGTTGGTATGGATCATGGTAATACAATGCAAAATTTTGAAAAGAGGGTATATCAAGAGGCTTAGGGCATTTCTAATAGCTTACATTAAAAAATCTGTAACTGCCTAGATTGTGCTCTATTTCGTTCGAACTCAAGGCAAAAGAGCGGAGCTTTAAGTATAAATGAGCACTTTCAACATAAAAATCGGGCAAAATAAAGGACAAGCCGAGTAGTTACAAAAATCTAATTTGAGGGCATGTTGCCTTAGGTTTCTTAATCTTCAATAGTGAGAAAGTAAATGTAGAAGTTAATAAGATTAAGCACTTTGAATTTAATTTACTATTAGCATCTCTTTTTTCAGAAATCATGGCGAGATGAATGGAGAGAGCTATAATCACTAAAAATAATTGTTTAGTAATAAAATGCTATGCAGGGTCTTTGGCGGGTCTTGCATGGCTTTTTTGCGTTAGAATAGCAGGTATTTGTGATTCAGTATTTGTTAAAAAATAACCTGATAATCCAGTCATGTTATATTAATGGATATAGCAAGTCAGAAAGTGGTTGGAGTACAAGGCTGTATGGTTTTGTGAAAAATTGAGGCATACTTGTCAATTCTCTAAAATGTGTTGGTATGTTTTTTTCTGTTTCCT
Source organism: Thiotrichaceae bacterium (assembly GCA_027009095.1). GTDB lineage: Bacteria > Pseudomonadota > Gammaproteobacteria > Thiotrichales > Thiotrichaceae > JAGLBW01. The sequence continues at coordinate 9,985 of JALVDG010000140.1, read as the reverse complement.
GAATAAATGACTCAGACTTTTATGTTACCGCACAAGATGTATTGGTTTCTTTATTGAGGGATGCGTTATGCAAAAAAAAAGATTAGCTATTTTAATCTCATCAGCTTTTTTATTATTAGGAAGTGGAATAATGGCTTCAGAGCCATCTGCTGAGAAGCAAATAGATCATGATATTACGCCACATTGGAGTTATAAAAATGTGGAAGATTGGACTAAGTTATCAGCTGATTTTACAGCATGTGGAGCAGGAAAGAATCAATCCCCCATAAATATTGAGGGTGCAGTAGATGCAAATCTCCCTGCGATAAAATTTAATTACAATATGTTAACGGCAAATGAGATCATTAATAATGGTCATACCGTACAGGTGAATATGTGGTCTGGTGGTGAGATTACTCTCGACGGTGAAAAGTTTAAGTTAAAACAATTTAATTTTCATACCCCTAGCGAACATATGATCAATGGTAAAAATTTTCCTCTGGAAGCTCATTTTGTACATTTGAACAGCAGTGGTCAGGTTGTCGTTGTTGCAGTTATATTTGAACCAGGAAAAGATGATGCCTTAATTGAGACGTTATGGAAAAATATTCCTCTAAAGGCGGGGGATTCTCATAAGTTGGACGCAAAGGCTTTGAACTCATTAGAGTTTGAGGCAGACGTTAAAAACTACTATCGATATAATGGGTCTTTAACAACCCCGCCTTGTACCGAGGGTGTTCGTTGGATAGTCATGAAGTCACCTCGCTATGTTTCCCAGGCTCAAGTGTTGAAACTTCAAGAAGCTTTATCTGTGGCAAATAATCGTCCTGTGCAGAAGCTTAATGCTCGTATAGTTGTTGAGTAACTGATGTTACATAATATCAAGAAATTTTCCCTCTGCTCGATAAGTGGTTACGTAACATATCTAAGGTATTAGCAAGGTGTTGATTTTTATATTATTTTTTAGGTAGTAATGGGGCTGTTTTAGCTTATTTTTATCGCCTATGCTGTTTTTCCCGATTTAGCCCCTGTTTTTTTAATCTTCTTCCTTATTGCCTTGAATATCAAAAACAGGATACTAAATTCTGTTAAATTAATTTTATTTGAGTACTTAACACAGCATTATCCTTTCACACAAAGGTCTCTTCAACAAATGAAATCACTTATTCAATGCTTTCCTAAGCAAGCCATTATGATTAACTTATTATTATTGCTTGCCTTTGGAACACTTATCATTGGTATCACCGCCCCACTTCTTACACTGATTAAATTTAGCTTTCTTGAAAATACGGTTTCTTTACTCTCCACCGTACAACAACTTTATGCTGAAAAGGAGTGGTTTTTGTTTATTGTCATCGCCCTTTTTAGCCTGTGTGTACCCATTATTAAAATCACCAGCCTACTGCTTATCTTAAATGTTAGCTACCCCCTCGGATCTTTTCTTGATAAATCACTGCAAGTCATAGAAACAGTGGGTAAATGGTCTATGCTTGATGTGTTTGTTGTTGCTCTTTTGCTGGTTTCCGTAAAACTAGGCGCGCTAGCAAAAGTAGAGGTGCATTATGGCTTGTATACTTTTGCTGCATCTGTATTACTCACAATGGGACTTAGCTTTTGGATACATAAACTGTCTAAACAGCGCCTCACAAAATTATCGAACAAGGAACCTGCATGATAAAGAGCTTATTTTTGGCTATAAAATAACCGCTGTACATATAAAATATCTTTAGATTCATAAAGATAATAGTGATAAACGTATTTTTTAAGATATACTTAATATCTCAAGCCCCTACTTACAAAAAGGATGTTCTATACTATTACGATTTATAATTATTTTAATTAGTAATCGTAAAAAAGTATATTTCACCAAAGGAGTCATCGTTCATGAAAAAACGTGCACTAATTCTGCTTATGCTAACCGCTCTATGGTCAATCGGCAGTTGGTGGTGGTATACCTGTAAAATCAAAGGATTCTGTATTGGCTCAAATAAAGCACTTAATACTCAAGCAGGAAAAAATCCCCCCTCTCCTGTTGCCACGCCAATAAAACCTTCTGCTACAACTCAAATTATTGATAGTGATGGAGATGGTTTAAGTGATAACGAAGAAAAAGCACTAGGTACTAATCCCCGTAAGACAGATACTGATGGTGATGGCGTTCCCGACAATCAAGAAGTGGGGAGTGACCCGAGCTCTGCTCTTGATACAGATGGTGATGGCGAGATTAATGCACTGGATGTTGATGATGACAACGATACCCTAAAGACCTTACTTGAAAATGCTATTGGTACAAACCCTCTGCTAAAAGATACTGATAATGATGGTGCTGATGACGCAGTAGAAGTTGGTAGCAACACAGGCACGCCATTAGATACAGATGGTGATAAAATTATCAATGCACTTGACCCTGATGATGATAACGATGGCTTACCTTCTTCAGAAGAAAAAATACTCGGCACTAATCCGCTTAAAGAGGATACTGATGGGGATGGCATTCCTGATGGAGAAGAAGTCGGTAACTCCAAAGGTGATGCAAAAGACAAAGCGAAAGACAGTGATGGTGATGGCATTATCGATGCGCTAGATGCAAAGGTTGATCCAGACTTAGGACCTGATATACCACCAGAACCAAAAGACTTGGCTATAAAAGAAGAGGCAACAAAACAAGAAACGACTAAACAAGATAAGTCGAATGATGACGAGGTAACTGTTGAACCCGTAAAGAGCAGTAATAACACTTCCATTCAAGGTAGCTTACTTTATTTTCCATTTCGTTCTGCTGAGCCAAAGTTATCCAAATCAGCTAAAAAATACTTTACTAAAGTTGCCAATTGGCTAAAAGAATCTGCTGATAACAAAGTGATACTAACAGGACATACCGACAATATTGGTTCTAAATCTGTTAATCGTAAACTCGGCTTAAAGCGTGCCGCTATTATCCGCAAGATGCTTATTAAACAAGGCGCGCCCAAGAAGCAGATTAAAATTCGCTCTAAAGGTGAAAGCAAACCTATTAAAAGTAATAAAACAGAAGCAGGAAGAAGGAAAAACCGTAGAGTAGAACTAAGCCCTTTCGGGAAAGGTGTTTCTGCAAAATAGTACATTACTATAATATTTACTAGCTCCAAGGATACAAACCATGTTTCAAAATGACGTAACAAAAAACTATGAATTTCAGGACGCTACCTTAGAAATTCTAATCATGCTCGCAGGCGCTTTTTTACTTGGCTGTCTATTCTGTTGGGCATTACGCCAGTTAGGCGGAAGTAAAAAAAGGCCACAAGCAACCCGTCGTGATCCTATTGATCATAGAACACGCTTTGATACATCTGATACCTCACTACAGAATAAAAGTAATCTCTTAAAAGGTGCAGCTCTTGGCACATCAGGAGCAGTTGGAAGCTCAATAGCCTCAGCAGGAGCATCCATTAAAGATACGGCTGGAGATGTGGGTGATAAAATCACCGACACAAGCTCTTCTCTCCTAGACTCAACAAACGATGCTATTGCTAGTTCTAAAGATAAGCTAGCTGATATAGGCACTTCAGTGACAAGCTCTGTATCAGATACCGTAAGCTCTGCTAGTGAAGAACTAACAGATATTGGATCTGGCATTAAAGACGGTATTATTAAAACAGCAGAAGCAACTGGAGATAAGCTTTCAGGTACAAGCTCAACCACCGAAAATGATGACTTCAAAAAATTAGAAGGAATAGGTCCTAAAATTGAAACAATACTTTATGCTGCAGGTATCAATACATATGCCGATTTAAGAGCATCGGATACTGATACACTAAAAGCCATTTTAGAGACAGCAGGACCAGCATTTAAGATGCACGATCCTGACACATGGCCATATCAAGCTGATTTAGCCTATAACAAAAAGTGGGAGAAACTTAAGGAATATCAAGATTTTTTAATGGGTTCTGAAGATTAGCACTCCAACCAGTTTGCTAACAGCCCACATAAAGAAAGCGTGCAAGTTGTGGAATAAATAAAAGTGCTTAAAAACTATCATACTTTGTTCCAGAATACCTGCACAGCTTCTAAATCTACTCCCTCTGAAAACATTAGCTTTTTCTAATTAACAGAATTTGTTTATTAATGACATCAGCTACCTTCTCAGCGTCAGACAAGCCCTCATATACTATCTCTGATGGTTGACGACTAAAAAAACTAAAGTTCTCACTTGGGGTGCAGGCAAATACCTTCACTGTAGCAACACCTAACATGTTCTCGATGATATTCTCACTTTTTTCAACATCCGTCACCTTATGGAGTGGTATCGAGTACTCCATCCGTTTAATAAAGCCACCTCTATAAATACACCTTTTATTGGTAACGATATATTGAAATGTTCTTTGTAAAAAGTATAAATAAGGAAAAGATAACGGAAAGACAATGGCTGCCACTTTGATGGCTACTGGCACTCCTGATGAGATGGGGTGGAAATCCTCCACGCTAAGACCAAAATAAAAACCAAAAGTACCACCGAAAAAGCCAAATGACCAGATAGTTAAAAACATAGCCAAAAACGTATATAGTATTGATTTAGTAAAAATCCAACCGACTAAAACAGTCGCCTGTGGATGGCTTTGTATTATTATTGACTCACCTTCAAATAATTTAACGATTGTAAACACACTTATTCAACTCAATTATAAAATTATAAACTTCTACCATCCTTCAGTATAAGCTTCTTATTAAGGATATATTCACTTGGCCAATGTAATATATCTTCCTCAGAGAAGAAGTTCTGATTAGATTATCAGTACACCCAACAAAGTATCCTTCCCCCTACTTAAATAAAAAAGGTATTGCCCCCATGAAGTTACCTATCAATATTACACTTCTAGTCGCTGTAGGCTTCCTCACAATTACAACCCTTGAAGCTAAAACTAAAGTTTACACTTGGAAAGATGCCTCAGGCGAGATGCACTATTCAGCTTTTCCTCCCAAACCTACTGAAAAAGTGTCATCTTTAAAAGATGATATGCGTATTCCTGATAACAAAGAAAATACAGACAAGTCCCTAGAAAAAGATAAAATAACAGAAAATGTAGTCAATGAAACTCAAAAAAATCGAGATGAACGAAACAAAAGACTCAAATATTGCGAGAATCAATATAAAAATATCGAGCTATTAAAAAGCAACAAGATGGTCAAATGGATTAATAAAGATGGTAAAAGTGAAATACTTACCACTGAACAACGTAAGTTTAAACTTCAGTCTCTAAAAATAAATATTAGAAACAACTGCTCATCACTCAAAAAAGAAACTGAGAATAACAAAGACGAAAACGAGGTTATAAACGCAAATAATCATCAATAGAGCTAAATTGTTAGATTAATTTTGCGTTAACTACTCAGCATAATCAGTAACTGCTCAGATTGCGCTCTATTTTATTCGAATTCAAGGTAAAAGGGCGGAGTTTATGAGTATAAATGAGCACTTTTAGTGCAAGCTGAGTAGTTACCAGTTTATTACTGCCTTATGCCCCCCTTTTTTCCTGAACGATTATCTGCAACTAATAAAGCTTCTGGGACAGCGACTTTAATCGCAGCGGCTATCTCGAGACACATTCCTTTTTCAGGACGTAGTGACACCCACAACACATTGAGTTTCATATTAAGATCAGCGAATACAACAACCCCTTCGTAGCGTTCTAAAACTTCAATGACTGCATTCAAAGTCTTTCTACGATAAAATGTGGTTGATGTACTAGTACAGTAAATGGTAAGTTTCACCAATAACTTGAGGTCTAAATTTCCAATAGCTTCGTTGAAGAATTTTGCCTTAGCCCCGCTAGGGCTGCGATCCTTCGCCTTGCTATTTAAAATTTATCCTCTCAAGGTTATTAGGCGAACTTACCATTCACTGTACTAGATTAATTATATTTTTCTTACAAAAAATTAAGTATTTCCCCATTCACTCCTTTTATCATGAAATAGTTTGTCACACGTCTTATAATAGGTGAGTGAAAATAAATAACTATAAATTCGGATTGTTCTTAGGACTCTGCTTTCTTGCTTTAGAACTGCAAGCAGAAACTCAATTTCCTGTCTGTGCTATTCCCCCAAGCTTAGATATCAACAAAGCAACAAGTCAGCCAGTTAAAGATGCTGTGTATTTAGAGGCAGATACAGGATTAATTAATCGCAGTAGTGTCTCAAGTTTAGTTGGTAATATTATTATTCAGCAAAATGATCTTGTCATTAATGCAGATAAAGCTAGTTTTTTAGGTACAAACAATACGGTTACTGCTAATGGCAAGGTAGTGGTGTCCAATAAAAATATACAACTCAATAGCGATTCTATTCAGTATCAAACCAGTTCTCAAAGTGGTGAACTTAAAAATGTTCGTTATAAACTCAAGCACTCCACTCTTAATGGTCGAAGTCGCCATGTTATCCAAAAAAATGCAACTCAACTCGAACTAATAGATGCAACTTATACTAGCTGTCCTGCTTCGATTAATAGCTGGCATCTCGCTGCTGGTAATATAAAGCTTGATCAAAACAAACGAATTGGTAATGCCAAAAATGTAACCTTAAAGATTGCTGATACACCTGTTTTCTATTTCCCTTGGTTGAACTTCTCTCTTGATAACAAACGTAAAACAGGATTCCTCATACCAACAATAAATTTTTCTGAGAAGTCTGGCACAGCAATCTCCACCCCATTATATTTGAACTTATCTCCCAATTACGATGTGACTATTACACCTTCGTACTTGAGTAAACGTGGTCTTAAAATAGACAATGAATTTCGCTATTTAAGCAAGTACCATCAAGGCGTATGGGAGTACGAAATACTGCCTAGAGATCATAGCTTTAATAATAAACAACGTGATTATTTTAAAATAAACCATAGCTCAAAAATATCAGACTCTATTCGCTTTAACATCAAAACGGAGAATGTCTCTGATAAAGAATATCTCAATGATTTTAGAAAGTCGCTATCCAACTCAAGCACCCCTGCCCTAGAACATCGTATTGAAATTGTAAAAGTTGGTAAAAACTGGCGTTTGAGTGCTGCCTCTATTGATTATCAAACACTGGACTCAACAAATTCTTCTTACTCAAAACTACCCGAGATTAAGTTTAGCTACACGCCGAAAATATTACCTAAACAAGTCAATCTATCACTAGATACTGAGTTAAGTTATTTTGACAAAAGAAAGGGACCTACTGGAATGCGCCTCGATGTAAACCTTGGTGCTAGTAGAAAGTTTGGCAATGATGCTTGGTACTTTAAACCTTCCGTTGGACTACGTCATACCTATTATAATTTAAAAAATAACCCCACAGGAAATCGTCAAACAAGAACACTACCAACATTAAGTTTAGATGCAGGATTATTTTTTGATAGGGACTTAGCGGGTAGAAAGTTAACACAAACACTTGAGCCACGTTTATTCTATACCTATACCCCCTTTAGAGATCAAAACGATATTCCTTTGTTCGATACAGCTAAAACGGACTTCTCTACTAGCACACAACTTTTCTCTAAAAATCATTACACAGGTAAAGACCGTATTGCTGATAGCAATCAACTCACTGTTGCCGTCACTTCACGCATCCAAAATAGAAAAACAGGAAAGGAACTCTTACAAGCTAGTGTGGGTCAAATCTTCCACTTTGCTGATAGAAAAGTAACCTTGCCTGGCGAAACGGTACAAACCAATGCACAGTCTGAGCTTGCTTTTGAACTTGGTGGAAAAATAAATGACAATGTACGACTTTCGACCTCCTCTTTTTGGGATCCTAACACTAAAAAATGGACAGCGACTGAAACCCGTCTAAACTATAAAGATAAAAAAAATAGAATTGCTAATGTTTCTTATAGAAGCTTAAAGGACGAACTCAAGCAAGCTAGTGCCTCTTTCTCTTTACCCATTAACAAAGAGTGGTCTATGATTGGACGTGTTGATCATGACTTGAAGAATAATCGAAATTTGGAGACACTGGCGGGTATTGAGTACCAAAACTGCTGTATGAAAACACGAATTGTTGGTAGAAAATATTTAACCTCAGATAATCGTAGCTATGATGATGCTATTTTCCTTCAATTTGAGCTAAAAGGATTAGGCAATCTAGGACATAAGGCAAATTCTGTACTGAAAGATAAAATATATGGATATGAATAACCAAAAATTAACCACAAACTTACTTATTCAGAACAAAATACAGGCTCTTTTTAAAACGGCGACTTTAGTTTTTGGCTCATTATTGCTAAGTACTCAGTTGAGTATGGCTGCAAGCCAGCCCTTAGATCGTATTGCGGCAGTGGTGAATGAAGATATTGTTATGCTAAGCAGCGTCTTATCACGCGCTAAAAAATTAAAAGCTGTCTCTCCTAACTCCGACGATAAAACCCTTATCGCACAAGCCCTAGATCAATTAATATTAATCAAAGTACAAACTCAATACGGTAAAGCACTCGGTATTGTTGTTGATGATGTCATGTTAAATCGCACCATAGAAGGCATCGCCAGACAAAACAATCTATCACTCGGTGATTTTCGTCTAGCACTGCAAAAGCAGGGAGTAGAATATAGTGATTTTCGTGAAGATATTCGTTCACGTCTAATCATTAATGCCCTAAAGCAACGTCATCAATCAGGAAGTAGAGCAAATATATCAGAGCAAGAAATAAATGATCTTATATTCTCACAAGCTTCAGCTATCAACCAAAATGCTCAATATCATCTACAAGATATTTTGATCGCAGCACCTAATGGCACAGCATTATCGCAATTTAATATTGCCAAAAGAAAGGCAGAAAACATACGTAAAAAATTACTAGGACAAAAGACATTTGCAACGGATGGTATAGAAACAAATGATCTTGTCTGGAAAACAGCACAAGAATTACCCGCAGCTTTCACTCGTGTTTTAAGCTTAATGGGTGTAAATGAAATATCCCCCGTTGTACACGATAGCAGAGGCTTTCATATTCTTAAGTTAATCGCCAAACGTGGAGGCTCTCAGCAACTAGAGTTACAAGCACATGTGCGTCATATTCTTATTCCTGACACTAGTAAAAAGGGACAACAAAAAGCGATGAGTATACGCAAAAAACTACTCGCTGGAGCTAACTTTGCAAGCCTAGCAAGAGCTAACTCAGCAGATAAAGGAAGTGCAGTCAATGGTGGAGACCTAGGCTGGGCAACACCTAAAAACTATGTACCTGCCTTTGCTAATACGGTGAGAACTGCCCCCTTAAACGCTATTAGCCAGCCTGTTAAAACTAAATTTGGCTGGCATATTATCCAAGTACTCGAACGTAAAAAGGTTGATACTAGCCAAGAGACAATACGCGCCTCTGCAAAATCAATTCTGGCAAAAAAGAAAAATAAAGGGAGTTATGATAAGTGGCTACAAGGTATACGTGATGAAGCCTTTATTGAGTATCGTTTAAAGCTGTAGCACTTTGAAAAGATGCTAACTCAAAGATAACTACTCAACATAATCAATAACTTCTTAGATTGTGCTCTATTTTGTTTGAATTCAAGACAAAAAGGCGGAGTTCATACCGTATAAATGAGCACTTTTAACGCAGAAATCGGGCAAAAAAGAGTACAAGCTTTTTACAATATTAGCTCCCTTTTTTTATCCCATCTAAAACACTCTGCATCTCTTCAAACTGCTGATTAAAATCATTATCAAATGCATTATCTATTTCTAATAAAATTTTCTCATATTTAGAAAATAAACCAACAGCTTCCAATTCTTTAATCAAGTGATCAATCACACCTTCGTATTCATCAACCTGCATTTCTCGGAGTGCATCTATCTGTGTTTGAAATTTTTCTTCAAGAGTGCTCATAGCAAATAATTAGAAACTAAAAAATATTGGGTTAAAATAAGTACCCGCGCAAAATTAATCTAACAATTTAGCCTCTATTTTCTGATCTTCTTCGTTATTTTACCTTGATCACATAGCCTACTATGCTCCCATCACAACGCCTTGAATATCAAAAAACAGAAAACTAAATTTTGT
>JALVDG010000139.1 GCA_027009095.1 Thiotrichaceae bacterium | reverse complement strand
GATTGTATAAACACCAACTTTATGGATTTATCTTGCTTATTTTTTTCAAATTGTTGATTAAATCGTGTTCTTAGTAACTCTTTTTCTTCATCACTAAATCGATCACTCTTATTTAAAGCAACAATCATCGGTTTGCCATAGCTACGTAAAGTTAAAATATCATTAAACTGACTGCGAGAAAGATCAGAGTCAGTCACATAAATAACAACTTGAGAGCGTACTGCCTCGTCATGTACGAGATCATCTAAATTACCCCCAGCTTCACTACGCCCTGGTAGATCAGTCAAAATAAGCTTGTCACCTGAGCGAGAAGTCCATGTGTACTCACTAATTTCTTGGGTAGAGCCACCTCGCACATCGGTTAGAATTTTAGCGTCTGGTAGGAGTGTTTTAATAATTGACGACTTACCTGTACTTACATCGCCAAAAATAGAAACATAGATAGCCCCACTTTTCTTGCGATTTTCTAATACCTCGATTTCACGTTGTAAATCGCGAGTATCCATACCACTTTTTTCGGCATCATCTAACTCTTTTAAGATTGTTTCTTGATCAATCTCTTCGTATTCATTGTTTAAAGGCTTTTTAGCAGAAGGGCGTAGTAGCTTAAGAATAAGCCACGCACTGAATAAAACAACGAATACAATAAGAGAAATATAGCCATAAAAAAAGATATCGGGTAAATCCTTAATACGATCCCATACCTCTAATGCACTACGTGTAGCAAAGAAGATAAAAAGTAGGAGCACTAGGGTAATAAAAGCAATGCCGAAGGCTAGTAAACGACGAAATTTATGAGCAGTATTCTTCATGCGGGCAGTTTAGCATAATGATAATAAGACAGAGATAGCTTAATTAAATTAAGGTATAAAAACTTAGCATTTTTTTCAATATTAAGGAACGTGTGCAATAGGACAATCGCACTAAAAATATTTTGAAATTATAACTTCATTGAGGTAATGATGGTAAGCTTTTGATTTATTATGAAAACTAAAGCCACTCCCTTAAAAGCAGGCTGGGATAAACGCTATTTGTTAAAGGTGCTTTTTGGTGGAAAAATACAACTATTTGATTGTTAAATTTATTTTAATGCGATTGCCCTATAGCGTCCCCTTTTTCAGAGAGGTTTATTGACACAATAATAGTGTTGCACTAATATCGTGTTATGAAAAACGTAACGATTACATTAGAAGATAATGTTGCTCAATGGGTAAGAGTCTGGGCTGCGAAGAAAAATGCTAGTGTCTCAAGGCTGTTAGGCAAATTATTAAAAGAAAAGATGCAGCAAGAAGAAGGCTACGAAATTGCAATGCAACAATATTTATCAACACCCTCGAAAGCTTTAAAAAGCACGACAGAAAGCTACCCAAATAGAGATTCACTCTATGAACGCTAAGGTCTTTGTTGATACGAATATATTAGTTTATGCACGAGATGCATCAGAAACTAAAAAGCAAGAACAGGCAAAGCAGTGGATGGCATATTTATGGCAAAGTCGCTTAGGTCGATTGAGCTATCAATCATGCAATGAATACTATGTTGTCACAACGCAACGACTAAAACCTGGGCTATCAAGAAAAGCAGCTCAAGATGATATTAAAGCCTTTGAAGCATGGAATCCTCTACCTATTGATCGCCCCGTAATAGAAAATGCATGGCGAATCCAAGAAAGGTATCAGTTTTCATGGTGGGACTCATTGATACTATCCGCCGCTCAAATACAAGGCTGTAAATATCTCCTAAGCGAAGACTTACAACATGAGCAAATGATTAATGATGTTCAGGTGATTAACCCGTTTTTGACGGATATATCTGAAATTTCAAGTTGATACAAACAAAAAAGGGGACGCTACCCTTTTTTTATACTTACTAAAATCTCCCTATGTCAAGATTAGCTCAAACAGTATTTGCAGATATTCCACATCATATCACCCAACGAGGAAACCGTAGGGAAGATGTGTTCTTTAATGATGAGAAGAAAGTTAGCATATTGCGTAGAAATATAGAAAAAGGCTTACCTTGCGGGAGTGATGAATTTATTGAAAATCTTGAGGTATTGACTGAAAGAACGCTGAAATATCGACCTTATGGAAGACCTACCAAGAATTAAAGGGTAGCGTCCCCTTTTTCCCAGTAATGAGTAGGGCGGATAAACGATAGTGCATCCACCAAAATCAACAGGGTGTAGTGGATGCGTTAAGTACCCAAGCAAAATTAATTTAACAAAATTTAGTTTCCTGTTTTTTGGTATTCAAGGCATTGTGACAGGAGCATAGTGGGCTATGTGACCAAATCAATAACGAAGAAGATCAGAAAACAGGATAAATAATCATCTATTTAAAAAAAAGTCTGCCTTACGAGGTGGGCTTTTTTATGTCCAAAATTTATAAAATTCCAATGGAGCTTTGATTACCTCAAGGCAGTACCGCCAATGAAAACCTTCTTCAAAGCATTATTCCAAGAAATATTCGACGTTTCTTATACTCTTTTTAAAATAATGATCCCTATCATTATAGCGGTGAAAATTTTACAAGAGCTAGGTATTATCGAATATCTAGGCATCATCCTAGAGCCATTAATGAGCTTAGTCGGTCTTCCTGAATCAATGGGGCTAGTCTGGGCAACCACTGTTATGACCAGTATTTATGGTGGTATGTTAATTTTTGTTAGCCAAGCACCTGCCGATCCGCTTACTGTCGCTCAAGTCACCGTGCTAGGCGGTATGATGCTACTTGCACACGGCTTGCCCATAGAGGTAAGAATCGCTCAAAAAGCAGGAATGAGCATCTGGTTTTCTCTATTGATACGCGTAGGCGGTGGTATTCTGTATGGTTGGCTATTATTCCATATTTACAGTGCAGGTGACTGGTTACAACAGCCAAACCAATTAATCTGGCGAGCAGAAGTATCAACAGATGCAAGTTTGATCGCATGGGGAATAACTCAACTTAAAAGCCTAGCAATGATACAAATCATTATTATTGTGTTGCTATTTTTCCTAAAAATCCTAAAGCTAATCGGCATAGAGAAACTACTAGCCATCATCCTAAGCCCCATACTAAAAATACTAGGCATTAGTAAACAAGCCACTACCATAACAATAGTAGGTATTACGTTAGGTCTAGCCTATGGTGGAGGATTACTAATAAAAGAAGCACAACAAGATAAGCTAGCAAAAAAAGACGTATTTACCGCAATTGCCTTATTAGCACTACTGCATAGTTTGATCGAAGACACCTTACTGATATTACTGTTAGGTGCGGATTTATCTGGCGTGCTGTGGTTTCGTCTGTTATTTTCATTAGTCTTTATTAGTGTGCTTTCTCGACTTGTTTTAAAAATGGATGATAAGGCATTTGAGCGAGTTTTATGTTCGAAGACTTAGCAAATAGAGTCAGGCTTCAAAATAAAAAAGTATTGGTACACCGTAAATATCCTGTATAACAGAGCATAATACCAGCGAAGATTTTCGTAGCCTTTTTTGGAATTTAGGTTCTTTTGCTCTATTCTGTAGAGGGCTACGATTTACTTTTTTGTGTAACGAGACCCCATTTTTTACCAATATTTTTTTAGTAAAAATAAGTTCTTTAATAATCAATAACTTAGTCAAAGTCGTTTTTTCATTGGTGTTTTTTGAAAAAATGGCTTATTAGCTTGTTTTTATTCGCAATTATATGAAATAATTGCTGTTCACTGCCGCACAGGCAGCTTAGAAATGAGTACCAAATTAAGG
>JALVDG010000138.1 GCA_027009095.1 Thiotrichaceae bacterium | reverse complement strand
GGAGTTTATAGGTATAAATGAGCACTTTTAACGTAGAAATCGGGCAAAATAGAGTGCAAGCTGAGTAGTTATGAAGGCTTTTAGAAAATAAAAAGTCTATGATTGTAAGGAGTCAAAAAAACTCTTATAAGTACCCGAGAAAAATTAATTTGTGAATTTTACCCAAGGATATTTTTTATCATCTTTTACATGACTCCAGAATAACACACCAGAATTACGCCATGGGTCAAGGACAATACTATTACTTACTGTACCACCTTTAGGAGAAACAGTTAGAGTACTGTGTTCTTTCCAGTAGTTTCTTCTAAATGCAACGGCGTGATGGAACTCTAAGGTCTTTAGTGGTTTTTTGCCAAGGTGTTTACCCATGTCTCGTGTCCATTGCCAACACAAACCATTTTTTCGATAGCCATAGTTTACGAGGACATTTTGCAATAAAGGAGGGGATACTAATCTGTATTGATTAGCCAGTACCATTGGGTACATTACGCTTTCACGTGCAACAAAATGTGCCTCTTTAGGGTCAATATTGGGTCCTAGTGACATAATGGCTTTTTGTAGTGCTTGAATCTTTTTCTCCTGGGCGGGATCAATAGCAGAAACAGTGGTGATCTTTCTTTTTGGATCATATTGGACATTTTTATAGCGCACATTAGTGCAAGCACTCAACATAATGAATGTTATAAAAATAATACCTAAGCGTATGATTTTTTTATGTGTGAATTTCATGATAATAGCCCTTTAGTAAAATGCGTTAAGTAATTAACATCCACATTGCCACCGAGTTTATAACTTTGGAACAAGGGGTTGTACGTCATGCCCGTGATATTGTTCAATCGTAGGTCTTGTTTCCTTGCCCATGCTTCTAATTCTGATGGACGAATAAATTTTGCGTATTCGTGGGTTCCTTTTGGTAGCATCTTAAGCAGATACTCAGCACCAACAATAGCGAAAGCAAATGATTTTGGATTACGATTAATGGTCGAGAAAAAGACATGCCCATCAGGTTTTACCAAGCGACTGCAAGCAGCAATAACAGAACCAGGGTCAGGGACATGCTCTAGCATTTCTAAACAAGTAACTACGTCATATTGTCCCTCTTGTTGCTTAGCAATGTCTTCGACAGTAATTTGCTGGTAATCAATTTCTACACCTGCTTCAAGGCTGTGTAGTTTTGCGACAGATAAGGGAGCCTCACCCATATCAATACCTGTTACCTTTGCCCCACGCAATGCCATACTTTCGGAGAGAATACCGCCCCCACAACCTACATCAATCACTTTTTTATCTTTTAAACCATGTGCATACTGCTCAATATAGCCTAGGCGTAAAGGATTGATTTCATGTAGAGGTTTAAATTCGCTATTTCTATCCCACCAACGATGAGCTAATACTTCAAATTTTTTGATTTCGTTTTTATCAACGTTGATATTGCTTGCTTGCATTTGTAGTTTCCACACGATTATGATTCTGAGGAATTTAGTACGCCAATAGTTTTAGATCACGCTGTATCCAAACTGCTTGGAGTACTTAGTCCCTAAGTACGCTATTATATCTTGATTGGATGCGATTAGGAATTAGCAACAAAATTTAATATCTTTGAGTTATAAATTATTATGTTACGTTTTTTAATAGGAATTTTTTTAGTACAAATAGCAACGGTTGCCTTAGTGTTGCTATCTCCCGATTTACAGGGGCTTGGATGGCTAAGATTAATTGTGCCTATCTTAGTCGTCGGTGTGTTTGCTGCGTTCTGGTTTCATTCACTCGCAAAATATAGAAGTAAAAACGAAGTTGAAAACTTAAAAGGTCAGTATTTAAAAGAGAAGGCAAAAATTCAATTAAATGCAGAAAGGGCAAAAACACGCTTAGTAAAGCAAACCCAAAAACAAATCGCCAGAGAGGCTAAAGTTACTCATACAAAAGCAAATTTTAAAGTAGGCGCAGCTTTTTCAGCAGCCATTGGAGTAGGTGCTTTGATGCTGATTACTGAATTGTTTACCTTTGGATTACTTACGTTAAGTACCGCAGGGGGAGCTTTAGGTGGTTATATATTGCGCGCAAAGCGTGACGGTGGCGGTTTGTTATCGAATGATAAAATAAAAGTTATATCAGATAAGTCCATCAGTAATGATAATAAAAAATTGTAACTACTCGGTATACACTCTATTTTGCCCTAGCCCGATTTCTACGTTAAAAGTATTTATTCATTTATACTGATAGACTCCGTCCTTTTGCCTTGAACTTGAGCAAAATAGAGTGCAATCTAAACAGTTACATTTGTTTTAACATAAGAGACACAATGCCATCTGCTAATTTTGGCTCAAACCATGTTGATTTTGGTGGCATTACATCATTATTATCTGCAACGCTCATTAGGTCTTCCATACGCGTTGCAAAAATAGAGAAGGCAACCGCCATTTCACCACTATCAACACGTTTTTCTAGCCCTTCTAAACCACGAATACCACCAACAAAATCAATACGATCATCGGTACGAGGGTCGCTAATGCCTAAGATTGGATCAATCAGATAGTTTGCTAAACGGCTAATATCGAGCTTTGCGACAGGATCATCATCATTTCTTAAACCTTCATTAAGCACTAAGCGATACCATTGCTTATCCATATACATGCCGTACTCTGAAATTTGCTCTGGTTTAACGGGAGTATCACTTTTAGTAACTGAAAAATTCTCGCTTATTTTGTTGATAAACTCATCAGCAGATAAACCATTGAGGTCTTTAATCACGCGGTTGTAATCAAAGATTTTCATTTCATGGTGCGGAAAAGCGACTGTTAAAAAGTAATCCCACGGTGCTTTGCCTGCTTCAATGGTAGAATTTTTACGACGCTCTGCACAGATACGCGAAGCAGAAGCCGAGCGGTGATGTCCGTCTGCAATATAAATCGCATCCATCGCATTAAACTCATCGGTTAATTGCTGAATAAGTGCATCATCGTCAATAACCCATAGCGTATGTTGAATACCATCATCCGCAGTAACATCCATATCAGGTGTCGCAGCACTTACTTTGGCAAGAATTTCATCAACGGTTGGAGCAGTAGGGTAGGCAAGTAAAACAGGACCTGTTTGTGCATTTACAGCATCAATCTGGCGTACGCGGTCATCTTCTTTAACAGGGCGGGTGTATTCATGTTTGCGAATACGGTTAGTATCGTAATCGTCAACAGATGCGCCTGCGACTAACCCCGTTTGAGTAATATCACCCATAATAAGACGATAAGCATAGTAACAAGGTTTATCGTCTTGTTTTAAGATACCGTTAGAAATCATATTTTCAAGGTTTTCGGCTGCTTTAGCATACACCTCAGGACTGTAAGGATCAGTACCTTCAGGAAGATCAATTTCTGGCTTTGATATATGAAGAAAGCTCCAAGGCTTGCCTTTAGCACGCTCACGTGCTTCGGCAGTATTTAGTACATCGTAAGGAGGGGCAACGACATCATCAGCATGACCAGAGGCAGGACGTAAACCACAAAATGGGGAAATAAGGTTCATTATAATAAGTCTCAGTAACAAAAAAAGAGCATAGCTACCCAGCTTGCATGTTTAAGTGATTACAAGCAGGGTAGTTATAAAAGAACGAGTATTATTATAGGTGAATCGATCTATATTTCTGAAATATTTAAACCTGAATCAGTGACTTCACTACGGCACAGTGAATAAGCTATTGATTCATCACGGGTTTAAAAAATACCCGCTTAACCTAAGGGTGAAGCTAAGATT
>JALVDG010000137.1 GCA_027009095.1 Thiotrichaceae bacterium | reverse complement strand
ACTTTATGGCAATATCGCGGTAGATGGATGTATCGTAAAAACCGCAGGTGTCGATGAAGACAATTACACCTTTAAAGGTAAAGCACGTATTTTTGAATCTCAAGATGCCGCAGTAGCCGCTATTTTAGCCGATGAAATCGTGGCAGGTGATGTTGTGATTATTCGTTACGAAGGTCCACGCGGCGGTCCTGGTATGCAAGAAATGCTCTATCCAACCAGCTATCTAAAATCAAAAGGATTAGGCAAAGCTTGTGCTTTAATTACCGATGGACGCTTCTCTGGCGGAACATCAGGGCTATCAATAGGGCATGCCTCTCCAGAAGCCGCTGAAGGTGGTGCAATTGGTTTAGTTGAAGAAGGTGATATTATCGAAATTGATATTCCTGAGCGCAGCATTGAGCTAGACATAAGTGTTGAAGAGCTAGAAGAACGCAGAGCGATAATGGAAGCAAAAGGTGCAGATGCGTGGAAACCTGTTAGCCGCAACCGACATGTATCACAAGCTTTACGCGCCTATGCTGTTATGGCAACCTCCGCATCACGCGGGGCAGTAAGAGATGTATCCCAGTTAGAAAAGTAGTTTACATTTTTTTAAAAGCTCACAGTTTTACCTGAATCCGCATTGAAGTCACGGATTCAGGTTTTAATAAAAAATACAAATATAATCCGTAACTGCTTATGCTGAGTAGTTACTATCATCCTAATAAAAATAACATCACTAATCCAGCCATGATATACAGCTTTAGTCGCTACCTCTTTGTCTCTTTGAGCCTATTTATTATGCTCTCATTAACCATGCCAGTTATGGTTTATGCAGAAGAAGATAATCAAAGCGACGCCATTATCCAACCATTGCCTTTACGTTTAGATCCTCAGTGGTGGGATCAATTCAGCAATACAAAACCGAGTGATTTAAAAGCTCGTATTGAAAAAATAAAACTAGCGTTAAATTTAATTAACAACCCCGAAGAAGCTACTCGATTAGTCTCACAAATTATCGATTTATTCGAACAGTACGCAACTAAAAGAAATACTCCGCTCAGCATAAAAGACAGCGTAAAAAATGAAGAAAGGCGAGTTTACTATCTAGATGATATTTTTAGCCTTATTCAACAGCAAAAAAGTACCCGTTCCGATCTACAATTACTAAAAGCAAACCTAGAAACCTTAAGTAATGAAATTAAAACAGCAAGTGACGAACTTAATAAAATAAAACTTAGCTATATAAAAAGAAAAGAGCTTGATACCGATAAATTAATTTTAGGTTTAAAGTGGATGAAAGCACGCTTAAACCTTGCCTTATTGGGTTTGAGTAAAAAGACGCTTTTATCACAAGAGACTTTACTCAAGAAAACAAATGAGGCTTTGCATGAAGAGAAAATTGCCGCTTTAGATCTATTGCAAATAACTCAAAAACAAATAAAGGATGCTAAGTTAAGAGAAAATTTATTAGATAGTAAAATAAAAAAAATTACGAAAGACTTACAGCGTATAAAAAGTGAAGAACGCGCAATAACCCCTATCAATAACGAGTCCACCGCAAAAAAACGCATACTCTCTTTAAATGTGCTAGAAACAACCGCGCAACTTAAACAAGCGAAAATAGAGCATTTGAGCTATCGTTTGATCAAAAATATTAACTTACTACAGTTTGATCCTTCTGAAGCAATACGAAAAATAATTCGCGAACATCTGCATCAAGGACTCTCATTAATAAAAGAGACTAAAAAGTGGTTAAAAAAAACGGGGAATCGTATCGAAAAAGAAGAAAACGCTATTCGCTCCTTGCAAGCACTAGAAAATAATAGTGCTGAGAAAAAACACACTCAACAACGCTTAACGGCACTGAAAAAAATATATAAACAAGCAATAGAGCTAGAGAGTAAACAAGAAAAACTAACACTACTTACCACTATCCTTGATGATCAATTAGGAAAAACCGCTCAAGGTGCAGCTATTTTAGTTGAAAAAGCCGATAAAACCTTACGCACTAGCTGGGAAAATATTAAAAAATGGATGGATTCATCGCTATTTACTATTAATGGCACACCTGTCACACCATTAGGAATCTTGCACTTTTTAGCCATTGTCTTTATCGGCTGGCTCGTTTCGCGCCTTATTTCACACACCATTCATAAAGTGAACTCACGCACCCATGGCGGCATGCAAGAATCCTCCGTTAAAACCTTGAGCAATATCACCGGCTTTATCTTAATGGGTATCGCACTTCTTATTGCCTTTTCTAGTTTAGGCATTGATGTGACTAAACTCGCCTTAGTCGCCAGTGCGCTGAGTATTGGTATTGGTTTTGGTCTACAAAATATTATTAATAACTTTGTCTCAGGTATCATCCTTATCTTTGAGCGTAGCATGAAAGTGGGTGATTACATTATGCTAGCCGACGGCACACGCGGCGAAGTCAGGGAAATTAATATCCGTAGCACCGTCATTAATACCAATGATAATATCGATATTATCGTACCCAACTCAGAGTTTGTGAATAATAGCGTCACCAACTGGACAATGAACGAGCGCTTCTTACGGATTAAAATTCCTTTCGGCGTTGCCTATGGCTCAGACAAAGATTTGGTTCGTCGTATTGTTATCGAAGCTGCATTATCGCTACCCTATACCTTAAATCTAACCGAAAAACAGTACCCACAAGTACGTTTAGAAAATTTTGGAGAAAGTAGCTTAGACTTCAAATTGGTCGTATGGATTAAAGCAGAATGGGCAAATCGTCCAGGTCGTGTAAAAGCAGCTTATAACTGGGAGATAGAAACAACACTGGCTAATCACAATATTGAAATTCCTTTCCCTCAACGTGAAGTACGAATATTATCGCCACAGACAGAAGATTTAGAGGAAAATTTGTAACTACTCAGCCTGATAAATAACTCCCCACATCAATCACACGCTGCAAACGTTGATTCTTATCTTTGGCTAACATTTTATTAAGCAAAGGTTGATAAGCTGCATATTCTGGAGGAAAAGCAGGAATGGGAGCTAATACATGCTGCATCATCAACTCCATTTCTGTTGAACCATGATACGGCTTATCCCCCATAAGCAGCTCGTAAAAAATAATGCCTAAGCTGTAAATATCTGAAGTGACCCCTGATGGTTCATCTAATGCTCGCTCTGGACTAACATAATAGGGAGTACAATAAATTTCGTCTTCAGCAATAAAGCCTGATTCGACAAGTAAATTGCTTGCTGTCCCATAATCATTAAGTGCTAAAGAACCATCATCACGCAACATAATATTTGCAGTCTTTAAGTCTCGATGAAGTAAACCTGCCTCATGCACCACATGCAGTGCATAAACAATCTCAAAAAACCATGTTAAAGCATGCGGCAAAGGCAGACGCTTATATCCTTTTAAACATTCTCGTAAAGACCCGTGCTCCATTAACTCCATTATTTGATAGATAGAGCCGTCGCTGATTCCACAATCGTAAATTTGCACTAAACGTGGGGTTTCTATTTTACTAAACTGATCCAAATTCGATAAAAACTGTTCTTTTGAGCTTTCACCTAGTATATCTAAATTATATTTATATCGTTTTATCGCAGCTAATTTTCCAGAACGATTAACCGCTTTATAGACAACTGAATTTTCTCCATTATGTAATAGCTCTAACAAGTGCCAATCATGAAGCTGAAAAGGGGATTTTAATAAGTGCTGTTTCAGACCTATCAATACATCAAGCTTTGCTCCCAAACCAGCCCATGAATCTTTCAGCTTAAAA
>JALVDG010000136.1 GCA_027009095.1 Thiotrichaceae bacterium | reverse complement strand
TACCACGTAAACGTAATGCTATTTCACTTGCCAAACGACCTAATGTTTTACCTTCAGCATCAACAACAAACCAGTCGCGCTTTACTTCTGCAGGTTTTGCAGTAAAAGTTCCCATTTCAAAAATCTCCAGAAATGAAGCTATAACGAGAAGCTCCAACTAATATTCGAGCTTCCTTCAAAAGTACATCAATGCACTCCTAATGGAGCCTATTTAAAGAACGGGGCATTCTATTGGAATATGCCTTTTGACTCAAGTATTAATTATTAATATTTTTCTTTCCATAAAAATTATAGCTTTCATGCTATCACAAAAAGCAAAACTGATATTACGCACTAAGCGAAATCACTATTAAAATATAATGATATGAGCATGTCCTTCATTCCCTAGTTGATACTTTACTATTGTGAATGAGTATAAGATTGATCTTATTATACTCCCCCGATGCCGATAGGCGAGGCGGATGTTTGATATATAGTTTCCCCGCCTCGCCTATCGGCACGGGAACAGATAAATCTTTCACTCCTTTTTATATAAAGCAAAATTGGTGGAGGTATTGTTGAAATTCAAGCTATACAGATGGCTTTTAAAAAATTACAGATTTTAATATCTTAGATTGCGTATTATCAGTTAAAAAATTAAAGGCTCTTTAAAAATAACAGGCAAAAAAAATGCGACTCAAAGAGCCGCATTAAAATACCACCAAAGGAGGATGGAGGAGTATTAAGCCACCTACTGGCTAAATATGAGCATATAATAATACTCTAATTTTCTAATGTCAACTATCTAACTCCATCTTTTTTATTTACTGATCTAATGTTACACCATCATTCTTTAAAATATCAGCGAAGATTTTTGTAGTCCTTTTTAATTTAGGTGCTTTAACTCTATTTCATAAAGGGCTATGACTTACTTTTTTTGTATCGCCAAAGATGAGATGAGATGAGATGAGATTTATCGAACCTTATGCTTTAGTAAAATAAGTAAAGCTTACCGCTCTCTGTATCCGTCAATATAACGTGTAGCGACTATTTGGGGTTTATAATTTGAATCTGGTTCTTTTCTCTCTCCCCCCTGACTTTTTCACCCTCTCCCTTTTTAAAATCAATCACTGTCTGATACAAACCTTGAACGACCATTGCCATCCTCGCATAATCTAGCTTATCAGCTGTATCATAGGCAGTGTTATAGTCCTTATTTCGATAGGCGCTAGTATCAGACACCATGATGGCAGGAAAACCTTGAGACCAATAGCTGACTTGATCTGAGCTTGTGATATCAGGAAAGTTTTCAGGAGCAGTAATAGACCTCACCTCTAAAGAAGCTATTTTTTTGAAACTTTTTTTCACTTCTCGGAGCACCATAAAATCCTGTAAATGACTACTAATATTAATAAAATTTCCTGTTGTCGGATAGACCAACTTCATAAAAGAAAAAGGATATTCTTGCGAATCTGATTTATCCGAAAAAAAACCAACACTATCAACTGAAATCATCAACTTAACTGCCCTATTTCTCTTCTTGAGCATAGCGGCATGTTTATAGCTCCCCATGTCTTCAGTACCCAATACAGAACCCTCGGATAAAGCATAAGCAACTAATTCAACACGAACAGGCAGATCCTTTTCTACAATAGACAAAGCTCTAGCTAACTCAATTAAGACAGCAACACCACTGGCATTATTGTCGGCTCCTGGAAATGAATTTTTTGTATCATAGTGCGCTCCTATTACCACTGTCTCGGCCGTTGCAGGTCCTAGCTTATAGATAACATTGCGAAAACTACCTGTTACCGATCCAAAAGCTTGGTAATATGGCTTTCGTCCTATTGAGCGACCCGCTTCTGCTAGCTCTCTATAGATATAATGAGCAGCAGGACGCACGCCTTCAAATTCAGGTGTACGAGGAGCGTATGTTTTCGATAAGGCTTCAACATGGCTTTTTAGTTTTTCTTGATCAATTTCAGGTACACTACTACTACTAAAAAAAGAAAATACGGGCTGAGTAACACCAAGCCAAATTAAAAGACTCACAAAGAAAAAAACGATGAGCCAATCAAGCACCTTATTAATTATTTCAACAAACATAAGTAGCGATACTTCCTTGCATCATCCTAAAGGCAATATAACTTAAGGAATCTCTGGACAGTCCAATTATTTTTTCACCTGTCTGGAGTACTAGTATTTTCCACAAAAATCGACCAACGGAATGAATAACTATTCGCTCCTTACTTCGTGAGAAATAGCGAATATTTTTCCTGAAATAAATTCTAATCGACTTAATCTGAGCTTCCTTAAGGGATAGTTATGTGATAATCGATGATTAAGAGAGAATGGTACTATAGTAAATTGTAACTACTCAGCATAATCAGTAATTACTCGAATTGCGCTCCATTTTGTTCAAATCAATATAAATGAGCACTTTTAGAGTACAAGCTAAGTAATTACAAAAGAAGTTACATCATACCTAGTAATATCTATCATGAGTTATTTTCTTATCACTGTTGGTTTTTTTATCCCGACTATTGGAAACTAAGGAACACACATAAAAATAAGTACTAGTAAGTATAAGCGCAAAATGATTGTTTCAGTGGATACTTAAATAACACAGTAGCAGGGCAAAATAGAGTGCAAGCTGAGTGGTTATTTATTTTTTAGTATGAAACTTAGCGCTTTTCCCTAAAATCCATAATACGGGACCTGAAAGTGCATAGACCAAGAAAACTCCAAATAAAACTTTAGGGGGATCGATAGCCGTTAAAGCAAACACTAAAACAACCACTAAAATAAAAAGGTGTGGTACTTTGCTACGAAAATCAAAATCTTTAAAACTATGAAATTTTATATTGCTAACCATTAGCAAACCGGCAAAAAGTGTCATTAACAAGGCGGGGATTTGTATTGATTTGCCTGATACATCCATATCATTAAATACCCACACCATTCCAACCATAATGGCAGCGGCAGCAGGGCTTGCAAGACCGATAAAATAACGCTTATCAACCTCTTCACTTTGTACATTAAATCGAGCTAAACGCAAGGCAGCGCAGGCAACATAGATAAAGGCGGCCATCCAACCTAGCTTTCCCCATGCTACTGCAATGTCCTTCATATGTACTAATGCCCACTGGTACACCACAAGGCTAGGTGCCAAACCAAAAGAAACTAAATCAGCCAGGCTATCATACTGAGCACCAAACTCAGATTGTGTATTTGTCCATCGAGCTACACGTCCATCTAGCCCATCTAAAATCATCGCAATAAAAACGGCAATAGCTGCAACTTCAAACCTGCCATTAACTGCGGCTAATATTGCATAAAATCCACTAAACAGACCTGCTGTAGTGAAAAGATTAGGCAATAAATAAATGCCTTTGTGCGGAGTATTTTTATCTACATTCATGTTCCATTAATAGCATATTTTTAGACAAAAAAAAACGAGCCAATTGGCTCGTTAATGTTGTAGCTATAAAACTATTATTATTGTTGTTAGCGGGATATATAGTAACGCCAACTAACTTATCTAAAGCTGAACAGCTAAAATAATACCCACCAATATTCATTGAAGAATAAGTAGCAACATCTCCAAGAAGTAAACAGATAGCTCTATCTATAACACAAACAAAAGCTCGATAAACTTGCATTTCTTGTATAAAAAACTATGATGTCATCCTTAAAAAATCTGCCACCTAAGGAAAGTTTCATGACAATTAGTGCCTACGATACCGAAAATGTAGAAGCCTTATCACAGCAAATACGACTCGCGGGAGATCTACTAGGAGAGGTACTTAGAGAACAATCAGGAGAGGAATTATTCAACACTGTTGAGCACTTACGTAAAGGCTATATAAGACTCGCAAATCAAGACAACGAGTCAGAAAGACAAGCTTTAATGACTTATATCGAATCACTCGATAGTGATTTATTGGATAATGTTACTCGTGCTTTTAATATTTTTTACATGCTATCCAATATAGTAGAAGAAGATTTTCTCCACCGTGAACGTCGCAATTTATATAACCAAGGTAGCGAAAAACTCTGGAAAGGATCATTTTTAAGAACCGTATCAGAACTTAAAAAAGAAGGCATTAGTGCAAGTGAAGCTCAAGAAATCATAAATCATTTACGCTACTCTCCTGTCTTTACCGCTCACCCCACAGAAGCACGTAGACGCACGACCATGACCTTGCAACGTCAGATTTTCACCTTAATAGATCAGCTTCAACGTCCTTATTTATCGAAAGATGAATCACAAACATTAATGCGTCACCTAAAAGCACAAATACAAATTTTGTGGAAAAGTAATGATGTAAGGAATAACAAACCAAGCGTTGAAGATGAGGTACGCTACGGTCTATTTTATTTTGATGCCAGCTTGTTTGAAGCCATTCCAATGGTATATCGTTACTTTGAGCGTGCAACAAGAAAGGTATATGGTGATGATGCAATCACCATTCCCAGCGTGCTACGTTTTGGCTCATGGATTGGGGGGGATCGTGACGGCAACCCTTTTGTTACACCAGAAGTTACCCGTCGTGCAATACGCCTGCACATGAACCAAGCCTTGGTAGAATATCACAAACGTACTAAAAAATTACGCAAGATACTCTCTTATAGTACCGACTTCATTACCCCTACAGAGACCTTTGCCCTATCCTTAGAAGCAGATAACAAGAAATTTGCCGATAAAGTATTCGCAGAAAACCCTGACCTTTATCAAAACGAGCCTTATCGTCGCAAATTACAAATTATCCAATATCGCCTCAAAAATAATTTACGCCTAATACAGAATCGTAGTAATGGAAAACCAAACAGTAAAACAAAACAACAAGCAGCCTATAGTAATGTAAAAGACTTCTTGGCTGACCTTTACCTTATCAGAGATTCACTATTCAGCCATAACGACGGTAATATTGCTCGCCATGATCTCAAAGATTTAATTCGCTTAGTCGAGACTTGCGGATTCTCATTAATTGAGCTAGATATTCGTCAAGAATCCAATATCCACACCGATGCTGTAACCGAAGTATTGCTACAGTTTATGCCTGATATTGATTATGGCAATCTAGAAGAAAAGGAGCGCCTTGAGCTATTAAGCGAACTCATTGAACGCGAAAATCTACCTAAAGCCAATATTAGCGCACTAACTGAAAAATCAGTTGAGACACTAGAAGTCTTTGATACGATGGTCGATATGCGTAAAGAGACAGGCGACAGCATCTTTGGTACTTATGTTATCTCGATGACGCACACCGCTAGTCATATAATGGAAGTTATGTTCCTTGCGCGTTTAGCAGGACTGGCAGGTAAAGATAATCAGGGTAATTATTTCTGTGATATTGAAATATCACCTCTCTTCGAGACAATAGAAGATTTACAACACATTGTTCCTGTACTCAGCAAACTACTAGAAAACCCTACCTACAAAGCCCTTCTTGCTGCATCTGGAAACCTTCAAGAGGTTATGCTTGGTTATTCTGACTCTTGCAAAGACGGCGGGATACTAGCCTCACAATGGAATTTATACCGCGCACAAAATCAAGTAATAGAACTAACCAATAAATATGGTGTTGAATGTCGTTTATTCCACGGACGTGGCGGTACAATAGGACGTGGTGGCGGTCCAACCCACGAAGCCATATTGTCGCAACCACCTAATACCATCAACGGACAAATCAAATTTACCGAGCAAGGCGAAGTACTGTCGAATAAATACAGTAATATTGAAACAGCAGTTTATGAGCTAGGCGTAGGTATTACAGGCTTACTAAAAAGTAGCAAAAGCATCGTCAAGAAACACCAAGGCTATAAAGATGATTATCTTAATGGCATGTCTAAAATCGCTAAATTTGGTGAAGAAAGCTATCGTGATCTCACCGACTTTACCGAAGGTTTTCAGGACTACTTCTACGAAAACACTCCTGTTCAAGAAATTGGTCAGCTAAATATTGGCTCACGCCCTTCGCATCGCAAACAAGTAGAGCGATCAAAAAGCGCGATACGCGCAATTCCGTGGGTATTTGGCTGGGCACAAGCACGTCATACACTACCTGCTTGGTACGGTATCGGTTATGCACTAAAAGCCTTCAAAGAAGAACATGGCATTGAAATACTTAAAGAAATGTATCAACAATGGCCTTTCTTCCGTGCCCTGCTTAGCAATGTACAAATGGCTTTATTCAAGGCTCGCATGGATACTGCAAAAGACTATTCAAACCTGTGGAGCAATAAAGAATTATCAGCAAAGATTTACAATAAAATCAAAACGGAATACGAGCAAACCGTTCACTGTATTCTTGAAATTGCAGATATAGACAATCTAATGGATGAAACCCCCTTACTACAATACTCCTTACAACGCAGAGAACCTTATCTTGACCCCCTAAACCATGTGCAAATCACCTTGTTACGTCGTCATAGAGACTATATGAACAACCATAAAGACGATGATTCGCCATGGCTAGATGGTCTCTTACTCACTATTAATGCCATTGCAGCGGGTATGAGAAATACAGGATGATCCATTAAATACACATCTATTAGCAGAGTAACGGTAAAGAAATAACAGCCACCTTGCCCTCACCTAAGTTGATTGGTGACTGGGTAAAACGAGATAATAGTAATTTCCAGTCCTCTAGATGGGTTTTGACCCAAAAGGGCAACACTCGCAAACTACAACGTACTGCACATACAACTGTGGATCACCCCCTAAGGCTTCTTTATCTCATCTCTATCCAACACACTGCATCCCCCATCAAACCATTAAAACACTATAATACCTCGTCATAAATCACTGCCATACTTAAATCTAAATCCAAACAATCTAAATGCAAAATATCGCTGTCGTATTGTAATAAAAAATATTGCCAATGATCTTGTTGACGACGGTACAGTTCCAGTTGTTTTTTCTCTTGCGAGACTAATAAATACTCTTTTAATGAAGCAATCTCTTGGTAAGCATGGAGCTTTTCTCGACGATCTATTGTTTCGGTAGAGGGCGATAATACTTCAACAATAAGGCAAGGGTTTTCCTTATAATATTCATGGCTATCTTCAGGGTCACAGGTTAATAAAAGATCAGGGTAATAAAAACGGTCAAGCTCAGATAAATAAAGCTTCATATCCGCCATAAAGGTTTTGCAAGAGGAGCCTTTGGCTTTTTGCTTCAATGCTAATGCTATATTGAGCGAAATTAAATTATGCTTTTCGCCAGCACCTGCCATTGCATACACTTTGCCTTCATAATATTCGTGACGTATCTCACTCTCTAGTTCACCTTGTAAATATTCTTCATGGCTTATGTCTACTATCTCCATGGCTTGCATTGCTCAACCTCTTCTCTATTGATGTTATCTAATCTGCTGCGCGTTCAGCATCATAACCCCGCGTTTCGTGCCTCAACGCAGGCTACATCAGGCGCAGGAACGTCAATTTATGCATTCCAACGCGGAGCATTGGAACGAGTTTAATGACTGTATTGCGTTAAAATGAGATATTTTCATAAATATCGGTCACTTTAATCTCCATTTCAGGACAAGATAGGCTGATCATATCGTCAAGTTCAGTAAAGGTTTTAACCCACCAATGCCCATTTTTCTGGCGGTAGATTAAGCTGATATGGCATTGTTGTTGATCAACCATTAGGTAGGCTTGTAGCGATTCTATGTCTTGATACGCTAATAGTTTTTCTGTGGCATCTTTTTTTTCTGTTGATGGCGATAGCACTTCAATAATCAAACAGGGCTTTTCTAGGTAGTAGTCATCGGCATTATCAGATTCTTCACAACCCACTACTACATCGGGGTAATAATAGCTGTTACGTCGCTCTATTCTGACTTTAATATCACCAATATAGGCATCACAGCCTTGCTGTCCTGCTGAAAGCAATGAGCGATAAAGGTTTCCTGCAATACGATTATGTCGCTTGCTACTACCTGCCATTGCATACACTTTTCCATCGACATATTCATGGCGATTATCTGCTAGTTTTTCACCCTCTAAATATTCTTGCTCATCAATATAGTCAAGCTTGAGGTTACTATCTGCCATTGCACTGTCTCCATAAATTCTATTAAATAGATACGCTTGTGCAACCCGCGTTTCGTGCCTCAACGCAGGCTACATTGTTGATATAAAAACGGTAGCCTGTGTTGAGGGACGAAACACGGGTTTATTTACTCCCCACCATAGCCCGACATGCCCACGGTGCTATAGCCACTGTCTACATAAGTAATCTCAGCGGTTACGCCCGATGCTAGGTCGGAGCACATAAACGCGGCGACATTGCCGACTTCTTCAATGGTAACATTACGGCGTAATGGTGCATTTTCTTCCACATGGTCGAGCATTTTACGGAAATCGCCGATTCCTGCGGCGGCTAGGGTGCGGATAGGCCCTGCGGAGATAGCATTGACGCGGATACCTGCAGGACCAAGATCATAAGCCATATAACGTACGGCGGCCTCTAAACTGGCTTTTGCCATGCCCATTATATTGTAGTTCGGAATAGAGGCGACTGCACCGAGGTAGCTTAGTGTTATCATTGAGCCATTGCGCCCTTCCATCATGGGTTTGGCGTATTTTGCCATGGCGATAAAGCTGTAGGCACTAATATCGTGGGCAATCGCAGAGCCTTCGCGTGTGGTATTTTCGACGATGCTTCCCACAAGTTGTTCTTTTGGCGCGAATGCGACGGAATGCACGAGGCTATCTAATCCGTCCCAGCTTTTGCCTAATTCTGCAAAACAGTTTTCGATGGATTCGTCACTGGCGACATCACAAGGAATAACGATTTCGCTATTAAATTCTTTGGCAAATTTTTCGACACGTCCTTTTAGACGATCATTTTGATAGGTAAAGGCAAGTTCTGCGCCTTCTCGGTGCATGGCTGCTGCGATACCGTAGGCGATTGATCGGTTGCTGGCGATACCTGCGATTAGCACACGTTTTCCTGTTAAAAAACCCATAAATTTATTCCTTTTATATTTGAGCTGAACAATACTTTGAAAAGATGTTCATATTATTTTTACGGCTAGAACCATTAAGTTAAGTCCTAAGACCGATAAGTGTTAGCCTACCGATAATAACCGAAAAATTTACTTTCATCAGTATTTGCTTCCGACTGTTTTATGATTAAAAATTAGCATTATCAATTCTATCTTAGGCTAACTCTATGACATTTCACTCTGGTGTGATCTATTCGCTGCCTGCTTTTATTCTTTGGCTGGGCTATTACCTGTTTTTATTTTACCGCGTTAAACGCAATCCCCTTGCGACAGCTATCGGCACATACAACGCTACACGCAAGGCTTGGGTGATTGGAGTAATGAAGAATAAATTAGATCTTCTTGCCATACAAACACTACGAAACTGGTCGATGTCGGCTACTTTTTTAGCATCAACAGGATCTTTATTGGCATTGGCGGTATTGAATTTTTTGCTTGATCCTGACTCGCTTGCGGCGATTGCACTGCGTCATAATAACCTTGGCTTAAACGATATGATGCAGGTGGAATTTTTCCGTGCCAAGTTATTATTACTCATGATTGTGCTATTTTTCTCCTTTTTTAACTTTACGCTATCGATACGTTACTACAACAAAGCAGGCTTTATTTTATGCATACGAGAAGATGACGTGGTTGAAAATCATCAACAATATGCGGTGCGTACTGTGTTTAATGGAGCATTGCATTATATGTTAGGTATGCGAAGTTATTATCTTACCGTGCCATTAGTGCTGTGGTTATTAGGTAATGCATGGCTTTATATCGGGATGTTATTGTTGATATTGGTACAGTTTCGGACAGATTATCGATCTTGATTTGTAACTACCCAGTATAATCGGTAACTGCCTAGATTGTGTTCTATTTTGCTCGACTTCAAGGCAAAAGAGCGGGGTTTATGCGTATCAATGATCACTTTTAATGCAGAAATCGGGCAAAATAGAGTGCTAGCTGAGTAATTACAATTCAGATTAAAATAATTTGCAGTCACCATAAGACAGTGTAATAGTTAGCGATTCATTTTTTGCATTCTTTTAGGAAACCCGCTATGAACGCCCCACTTAAAAAACCACCTCAATTTTCAGCCAAAGAGTTCGCTAATCGTCGCGATCATTTGTTAAGTATGCTCGGCAGTGGAGCTATTGCGATTATCCCCTCTGCTCCGCTTAAAATTCGTAACCGTGATGCAGAATTTCCATTTCGCCAAGAGAGTGATTTTTTATATTTAACCAATTTTAACGAGCCTGATGCAGTTGCTGTATTTGTTCCTGAACGCAAAGAAGGTCAATTTTTACTTTTCTGTCGTGAAAAAGATGAAAAAACGGAGCGTTGGACAGGACGTATGGCAGGATTGGAAGGTGCAAAGAAATTGTATGGCGCAGATGATGCTTTCCCCATCGATGATATTGACGATATTTTACCCGGGCTAATGGAGAATCGTACCGCTGTGCATTACAGCATGGGGGCTGATTCTATTTTCGATCAACGGGTGATGTCATGGGTGAATAGTCTACGTCATAAGGTACGCAATGGAGTTAAAGCACCCCATGAATTTATCTCTTTAGATTTGATTTTGCATGATATGCGTTTGTACAAGTCGAAAATGGAGCAACGTTTTATGCGCCATGCAGCAAAGACTGCTATTGCAGCGCATCAGCGAGCAATGAAACTATGTCAAGCTGGCATGTTTGAGTATCAAATTGAGGCTGAAATTCTACATGAATTCCGTGCTGCAGGTATGGAACCTGCCTATACCTCCATCGTTGGAGGTGGTGAGAATGGCTGTATTTTGCACTACATTAATAATAATGCGATTTTGCAAGATGGTGATTTATTATTGATTGATGCAGGTTCGGAGTATCAAGGTTACGCCAGCGATATCACTCGCACCTTTCCTGTCAATGGTGTCTTTAGCGAGCCTCAGCGATTATTGTATCAATTGGTACTTGACGCTCAAACAGCAGCAATCGAACTAGCCAAACCTGGCAACACTTGGAATCAGCCCCATGAAGCTGCAGTTAATGTACTCGTATCAGGCTTATTAGAATTAGGTCTACTCTCAGGCGATATTGATGAGATTATAAAAGAAGAGACCTATAAACAGTTTTACATGCATAGAACAGGTCATTGGCTAGGGCTAGATGTACATGATGTCGGTGATTATAAAGTCGATGAACATTGGCGTTTGCTAGAACCTGGTATGGTACTTACCGTCGAACCAGGTTTGTATATCTCCCCCGATGAAAATGTCGATAAAAAATGGTGGAATATCGGTATACGCATTGAAGACGATGTATTAATTACACGGGATGGTAACGAAGTATTGACGGGGGCTTTATTAAAAGAAGTTGATGAAATTGAGCGGTTTATGGCGGATTAGATCGAATAATTTTACTCATGAACTGATGCTACGCAGTCTCGTCACCTAAAATCTGCCATCCCTTAAACCTTACTGATGTAAAAAGGAGTGAAGGATTTATCTTTTCTCATGTCGATGCCGATAGGCGAGACGGATGTTTGCTCAATCATTTTGTCCGCCTCGCTTAGCAGCATCGACGCTATAACTTTTGATGACACGAAAGATTAAATACTGAAAAGCTGAAGCTTTCACTCCTGTTATCAGATAATTATTTATCTGAAGAACTATACGAAAATCTTCACTAATAGTAACTACTTAAGGTTGTGCTCTATTTTGTTCGAGCCCAAGGCAAAAAGGCGGAGTTTATGGGCATAAATGAGCACTTTTAAAGTTTTCTGCTTAGCATGATACGATAAACATAACACCATGTCTTAGTACCAGATAACATGACATCAAGCGACAAGGTTTTATAACGGTTCTGGTTCTGCTGGTATGGGATTTTATTGGTAAGAAATACCAGCTAATTTACCAGCTTCTAGAATCAATACCAGCATATTTATACTGATACCATGTTATTTAGTAATAATGGGAAAGGTTGTTTTTTAAAGGGTATCAGGGTGTTTTTTGATGACCTGATATTTGGAATTGGTGGAGGCGGGGGGAATCGAACCCCCGTCCGCAGATCCGCCGCCTGAAGGCGCTACATGCTTAGTCACTCTATTAGTTTAACTAATAGCTACCCGAGAGACAGGGTTGCTACCAGCGATTTTGGTAAGTTTTAACGGCTCCGCCCCAAACGTGCGAAACTCGCGATCCTGTATATATGATCTTCGGTCTGGGTCTACAGGCAAACTCAGGCGAAGATTTAGCGGCCTATTAAGCTGCTAAAGCGTAGTTGTCATCATTGGCAACTAAAAGTTTTCAGCTAGTGTTTTAGTGGTCACTGAACCCACTGCATGCTCCCAAGGTTTTGTAATCCACGTCGAAGCCTTGTCGCCCCCATTGTGGAAGGAACTTTAAAGATTAAGCATCCCTACTCCTTGAAATCTGAACCAAATTTAACTGGTACTCCAACCACGTTATATTGACGGATACCGCTTTCTGGCTCGCCTGCGGAGCAATCCAAAGCGTCCAATACGGCGTTACGGGTTTTGACAAGGGAATAACCATTGTCTACAACCCATCCTTGTCTTGAACGCTTTGGTTTGCTCTGTATCCGTCAATAACATGGTTGGAGTACTAGGTTCAAGAGTTGGACATGGTATCGTGTATTAAAGTTCCTGTATATATTATTTTGCTGGAAGGCTTGAAATATACGCTGCAAGGAGCTTTATCTCATCTTCTGTTACTGACGCTAGTATAGCTTTCATTAATGCGGCTTGTGCATTTGAGCGTGCACCACTCTTAAAGTCTGTTAGTTGCTGTGCTAAATATTTTTCTGATTGACCTGCTAGTTTTGGATAAGTATCCATTGTTGGTGTTTTTGCATCGTCACCATGACAGGTATTGCAGGTTTTAGATTTATATAAAGCGGCTCCATCTTCGTCTTTTGCAACGGTACTACCATTTAACGCAATAAATAGACCAGCAGATGCAAT
>JALVDG010000135.1 GCA_027009095.1 Thiotrichaceae bacterium | reverse complement strand
GTTTAACCACACTTGCAGGATGTTTAAACCTATTACGATAACCTCGCGAGTTCAAAGCAAGAACAGGATCAACGGCATCAAGAAAATCCTCAGTAGAAGAAGTTTGACTTCCATGATGTGGAACTAGCAATACATCCGATTTTAATTTTTCATATTGATGTGCTAGTAAATACTTTTCTGTCCATTTCTCAATATCCCCTACCAACAATAAACTATGATACTTATTCGACACTTTTAATACACAGGAAAAATTATTATTAGATAGATTTTTATTAAAACTTATATCAGGAGACAAAAATTCAAAGTTCACACCATCCCACTGCCAATATTCACCAGCTAGACATTTTTTAATATCAGGTAGAAACGTCATATTACTACTAATCACCTCATCAATGATCGTATCCTTTAGTACTGCTGATGCACCTCCTCGATGATCCATATCTTCATGTGAAATCACCATTTTATTAATATGATCTATTCCTCTCGACTTCAAATAGGGAACAACAACTAATCTTCCCGTATCAAAATGCTGACTAACTCTTGGTCCTACATCATAAAGAAGCACATGATTTTTAGTCTTAATAACAGATGCTAAGCCTTGACCAATATCGAGAAGAGTATATTCAAACTCCCCTTGTTTCTTAATATTCTGAGGATGAGAAATAAAAACTGGAATCACTAGCAATAAACCAAGCCACTTTCCTGGAAACTTCTTAGGCAAGAAAAGGAATAAGATAGTGATTATTAGCGAAAATATTTGCAAGGCACTTAGAGAATGAAGATTTATTGAGGTGTAAGAAAATTCATTTAAATAAGACAAAACCTTCATCAAGTAATCAATATTAAACGAAGCTAACTGAAGTAAATACTCACTCAAATAAGGAGCAAATAATATAAATAGCATTGCTAATAAAACAAGCGGAACGATAACGATAGTCACCCAAGGAATGGCGATTAAATTAGCAATAGGAGAAATAAATGATACTGTTCCAAAAAATAAGATAGTCAGTGGAAACATTCCCAAAGAAAGCATTAATTGAAGGGAAATAAAAGAAAAACGAGGCTTTTTTTGTTGCTTAGTGACATACAATAAAATCAAAATCACTGCCACAAAAGACAACCAAAAACTCGCTGTCATCGCGGCAAAAGGATCAATTAATAATATTAAAATAATAGCTATCGACAGTATTTTATATGGCTGCAAATACTGACGTTGCAACAAGGCAAGCACGACTCCACACACCATAATCAAGCTACGTTGCGTAGGCAATGTAAATCCTGCCAGAATAGCATAAGCTGTTGCTAAAATTATTGCTAAAAAAGCACCCGCAATACGCACAGGAATATATTGATAAAGAACAGGAAAAAACCAAAAAATAAGCGCAACCAGTAAATAAGAAAAACCTGCCACCATCCCTATATGCAATCCCGATATAGCAATTAAATGACTTGTTCCTGTTTGACGAAATAAACTCCACTGCTTATCACTAATATCTCCTCTACTAGCAATAGCTAAGGCAGATATAATCGCTGTACTTGGCTTATCCCCAATAGCTAAGGTTATTTTTTTCTGTAGCTTCTCCCTAAAATGATCAACGGAATACCAAGAAGCTTGGCTCACCACCATATTTTTATTTGATTTTCTTACATAACCAGTCGCTTTTACTCGTTGTGTAAATAACCATTTTTCATAATCAAAACCTCCTTGATTCATAAAACCATTTGGACGCTTTAAACGTACTCGTAAATGCAAGGTTTGACCTGCTTCTATCAACTGATCTGTACGATACCAGCCTAATTTTATCTTTCCTTTTAAGTCTATCTGTGTATCACTAACAATATTATTTTCCAAGCCTCTAGCTTTGGATACATCCAAATAAAAATGCCAATTATCAGCTTCTGCCTCTGGAATATTTACAACAACTCCTTCAACAAATATATCCTTCCCTTCAAGCTCAGTGGAAATACGAGAATTAATAATAGAACTTGCAAAAAGTGTCGTATATAAACAACTAAAAATTGCACTTAATAAAAAAATAAGTAACTTCTTGTTTACAACAAAAGTAAGACTACATCCCAATAGTTTTTTATGGTTTATCAAATAAAATAAACTTATTATAAATAATAGTATACATAATAAAGATATGCTTGGTAACTCTCTAATATATTGAAAAATGAAAGCGCTAGATACAAAGCCAGCAGCAACTATGCGCATAAAATAACCAGTTGAAAAATATTTATTTATCCCCCCCTAAACTATTAAATTTCTCTCGTCAATAATCAAAAAAAACAATAAAGAGAGATTGAAATGATATACTCTGCGTCATAAACTAAGACTTAATAACAATAAGTTCTTTTAATTAACCAATAAATATACATTAATAAATTAGCATTGAAATACTCATTAAAATCATGATCAATAAACTTATTTTATGTCTATTTCTATAAATTATAGTGGTATTTTCGTATGCCTAAAAAGTTTTTCAAACGATATTCACCAGACCCAACTCAGTTAAAAGGCAATAAAGCATTAGGGTTTTTAGGTGATCGCCTATATCGACCCAACCTGTGGCATCTCAACCGACGCTCTGTCGCAAAAGCATTTGCTATTGGCTTATTTTGTACATGGCTTCCTTTCCCCTTTCAAACCGTCATCGCAGCATCACTAGCAATATTTTATTGTGCTAATATTCCGCTTTCTGTTGTACTGGTTTTTATTACCAATCCCATTACCATCCCTCCCATGTTTTATTTTGCTTATCGCTTAGGTAATAAATTATTAATGCAAGAAAATAATAATTTCAATATGGAGTTAAGTTGGGAATGGCTAACAACAGGAATGGTACAAGTATGGGAACCCCTGCTATTTGGCAGTCTAATACTTGGTATTATTTCATCAATATTAGGATATATAAGCATTCATCTAGTATGGCGCTATAATATCAAATGTCGCTGGGAAGAAAGAAAAAAACGTCGAAGGCTGAAAAAATTACAAAAAGTAGGTAAAAATAATAATCATTAGATATTAAAGCAATTTTAAAGACCTAAATTTCAATAACTACCAAGATAACATAGCCTGTTTCTAGTACTTTTTATTTAATAACCATTCATAACATGCTCAATACATATCAAATTTCGAATAATTTACTTTAAATTCTTTTTTCTTCCTGCATAAAAAAGCCCCTGTCCATCACTGGATCAGGGGCTTTCGAATAATAACCTGGTGATGACCTACTTTCACATGGGGAATCCCCACACTATCATCGGCGATGACACTTTTCACTTCTGAGTTCGAGATGGGATCAGGTGGGTCAATGTCTCTATGGTCACCAGGAAAACTGGCTTGGTGTATAAAGACTTTCTTTAGCTCATGCTTACAAAGAATGTCTTTAAACCAAATGCTTAGGATCGTAGTAAGGATCTAGGGTTTATTGTATTTGTCTGTTTGTTTCTTTTTCAGACTGTTCTTCGTTTAGTTAAATTTTCTCTCGATGAATCTTGCCTCAACAAACCGCTTAAGGTTATAGAATCAAGCCTCACGGGCAATTAGTACTCCTTAGCTGCACGCATTACTGCGCTTCCACATGGAGCCTATCAACGTCGTCGTCTTCAACGGCCCTTTAGGGAGATCAAGTCTCCAGAGAATACTCATCTTGGAAGGGGCTTCCCGCTTAGATGCTTTCAGCGGTTATCCTGTCCGAACTTAGCTACCCGGCTATGCCACTGGCGTGACAACCGGTACACCAGAGGTTCGTCCACTCCGGT
>JALVDG010000134.1 GCA_027009095.1 Thiotrichaceae bacterium | reverse complement strand
AAATCATCCATAAAAAGCCTCTATTTTTTAGCCTCGAAATATACATGGGATAGTTTTTATTTATCGGGTTTGATATCGAATATCAGAAAGATTCTACCGTTTAAAGTGTAGAGTATTCATAAATAGTTAGGAAATAGCTATTTCAAGCTCGGGTTCTATCAATGCCAAAATTTGAGATGGAACAAAACATTAACTATTTCAGGGAAGATTACAATGAAGCAACTTGACTATCTGCGTAAAATATGCGCTCTATTTTTCAGTTTATTATGTTTTATGTTAATAAATACTGTCCAAGCTGCTCCTAGTGTTTATTTTCCAACCTCCGTTACTCTAATTAATGCCCGCCCTGATGGCGATAATTTATCATACTTTCAGGGCATTGATGCAGATACCTACGATGTAAGATATAAACTTCTAGGCGGGAAACATATTGTTGATTGGTATGCATCGACAACAATTAATGAGAATCCTAGCTTAATTAACTCTATAAAAATTACTCATGTTGGTCAGTATTCTCTGCGTGCTACAGCACAGGATGTTTATGTTTATAATTTTCAAACATCAGAGTGGGAATTGATTGATAGTGCAACCGTTGATAATCAGGACGATTATGTTGTCACCAAGACATTAAGTGGTAATCTTAGCCACTATATCTCATCACAAAAAGAATTACGATTACGTGTTAAAGGCGTGCGTGCTAGCGGTAATTTATATAGTTGGTCAAACTATCTTTCGTGGGAAGTAAATGCTTCTACTACTTCATCAGCAACAAAAGCTCCTATCGGTATTGTCTATTCAAAAACAACAGAAGAAAAATTCTTTCAAAAAAAGGCATATGCCCAACTATTTATGAGTGTGCAGTCTCAAGCCATGATGGCTGGTTTGCCTTATGATTTGTTAAGTGAAGATGATTTACTCGATTTAAATAAAATAAAAGATTATAAAACACTCGTTTTTCCTTATTTTGCTAATGTAAAGAAATCACAACTTTCTACAATAGAACAAAATCTTACTCAGGCAGTTAATCAATATCATGTCGGTATAATAACGGCAGGAGACTTTTTAACAAATGATGAAACAGGAGCCGCAATAGGCACATTCCCTGATTATGCTACTGGCGACGCCTATTCACGAATGAAAAATTTGTTGAAAGTACGCCGAATATCGGGAAGTAATGGAGCGGTTGATGTGCAATATAATATTGCTTCAACGAGTCACCCCATCACGAGTGGTGAATATAATAATAATGAAAATATAAAGTTTTTTAATGGTATTTTTACAAATTATTTTGAACCTATGGATGCTAATAATGCTTCTATTATTGCTACCCAAACGATTGAAAATAACTTGGTAAAAAATGCATTAATCACCACACAGAATGGCGGGCGACATGCACATTTTGCAACGATTGCACATATGGTTGATGTCAACTTGCTATGGTCTGTTATGCAATGGAGTGTTTATGGCGATAAATCGCCTGTGTCACTACAAATGAGTCGAAATAAGGCTATTTTTATCTCACGAAATGATATGGATCAAAGTATGTTTCTGGATGAGGTAGTCGATGTTAATGGTGCTTTACTAACCGTATTACAAACATGGAAAGACGAGTTTAATTTTGTCGGCTCTTATTATATAAATGTGGGTAATAATCCTACAGAATTAGAGCAGACAGACTGGAGTTACTCAGCTCCTCTTTACCAAAATTATATGGCATTAGGAAATGAAATAGGAACACATTCCTATACTCATCCTGATAACACAGCACTACTTAGCCCCGAACAAATTCGCTTTGAATTTGAGGATTCCCGTTCTGTTATTGAACAAAACTTAGGAATAACAAATATTGGTGGTGCCGTTCCTGGAGCGCCTGAACCGTTATTGACAGCATCAGAGATAATCCAGCATGTTGATTATTTGAGTGGTGGGTATTCAAGCTATGGTGCAGGTTATGCGAATGCCTTTGGCTTCTTGAGTCCGACAAGCGATAAAGTGTATTTAAGCCCTAATATGTCATTTGACTTTACCTTAATAGAATTTCAACACCGAACCGCAGAGCAAGCAAAGCAAATCTGGTTTAATGAATTTGATACATTGGTTGCTCATAATAATCAGGCATTAATCCATTGGCCTTGGCATGATTATGGTCCAAATGATAGTGGAAATGCGGGCTATACATTTGATATGTTTAATAGTTTTATTAGCAAAGCACATCAATTTGGCTCTGAGTTTATAACAGGTAAAGATTTCTCAAATCGTATTAAAGCTTTTAAATCATCAAGAGTTGCCATATCTCAACAGGGGAATACCATTACCGCTAATGTAGCGGCAAATAATATTGGTCAGTTTTCTTTAAAAGTTCCTGCTAGTAGCAAAATTAGCTCAGTTGATAATTGGTATGCTTACAATGATAAGCAGGTCTTTTTAGACGATGATGGTGGGCAATATACAATAAACCTAGGAAGTACTGCCGCATCCGTCACACATATCACTCAATTGCCTAGTCGAAGTAAATTGCTTGCCGTTACAGGTAATGGCACAAACTTGCAATTTCAATTAAATGGAGAGGGCGAGGTTAAAGTCAAACTAAAATGTGCAACTTCAAATGTTAATGTAAGTGGTGGAACAACTACCTTTAGTTTTATATCTTCTTCAGAAATTAAACTTAATTTTAGTGAAGATGTACAACATGCTGAAACATCTGTAAATGTAAATTGTGATGCTAGTACCCCAGCTAAAGCAACACTTGTTTCACCCTCGGGAAATATAAGTGATACTACACCTGTTTATACTTGGAACGCTGTTAGTAATGCTACATGGTATTACTTATGGGTAAATGACAGCTCAGGAAATAAAATTAGAAAATGGTATACAGCCTCTCAAGTTGGTTGCAACTCTGGTAATGGAACTTGTTCAATATCACCTAACGTTAGTTTATTAAGTGGAAATGGACGCTGGTGGATACAAACGTGGAATCCATCAGGCTATGGTTCATGGAGTAATCCCATGACTTTTAATGTGGTATCTGGTTCCTTACCTCAAAAAGCGACCTTGGTTTCTCCTAATGCCACAATAAGCGACAATACACCTGAATATGTCTGGAATGCTGTAAGTAACGCTACATGGTATTACTTATGGGTAAATGATAGTTCGGGTAATAAAATTAAAAAATGGTATACCTCTGCACAGGCAGGTTGTAGCTCAGGAGCAGGTACTTGTTCTATTACACCTAGTAATGCTTTAAACAATGGTAATGCTGTTTGGTGGATACAAACGTGGAACCCATCAGGCTATGGTTCATGGAGTAATCCCATGACTTTTAATGTAAATTAACCGACTGATGTTACGCAACATAGGAAAAATATTTATATTTTTCCCTCCTCCCGATGTGTTAGTGAGGCGGATCTAAAACTCCCATTCTAATTGTGCAGAGCATTGCCCGAGAGAGTGGATCAGCTTGAGCAGAGTTTACGGAACAAGTTTTTTCTCTACCCATTCTCTCGGGTAAAGCGCAGGAGAAAGCGGTTAGCTGGGTCGCTTTTTCTTTGCCTATTTTACTAAAGTTAGGGTTCGATAAATCTCATCTTATGCTTTAGTAAAGTAAATCGTAGCCCTATTACGGAATAGAGTAACAGAGCTACGAAAACCTTCACTGATGTTCTAAAGATAGGGCAATCGCACTTAAATTTAGTTGACTTTAATGAACATTTTAAAATCAGCAAGTTACAAGGTTCGCAATTTTGCGAATAAATATAATTCACGAAT
>JALVDG010000133.1 GCA_027009095.1 Thiotrichaceae bacterium | reverse complement strand
AGTAGAACGTTTATTTTGTATTTCATTTAATGTGGCATCCCCATTAACTGCCTCATAGTATGATTTATAAGTATCTACAAAATCAGTTTCTATACGTAATAGAAAGCTTGCCATGCCTGGAATAATGGATATATAAGCAAGAAATATGGGTAGGTCATAAATAATAGAAGCACGTAATACGCCGTTTACAGGATCAGATGTTGATGGTACAAACCAAAATATCCATTTATCTATCCAAACACCTAAATTAAAAAATAATCCTATTGGGATAAGTATTAAATAAATATTTTTTGTTTTTAAAAAATCAAATCGAAAGAGATTTTGAGCCTCAAACTCCTGAAATATCATCGTGAGCAATGATAAAAATAAAAATGAGTGTCCTAATATAAAAGCGAGTAGTAATCCTTGTGTGCCGAATCTGTTAAAGACAAAAGAAAGAAGCACGATGCCAGCATAACTAATAAAGAATACGTTTAAAATGGTTTTATATTGACGCATGCCAGCCACAAAAATAACAGCCATCCACACATTGCAAAGTAACACAAAACTTATCA
Source organism: Thiotrichaceae bacterium (assembly GCA_027009095.1). Taxonomy (GTDB): domain Bacteria; phylum Pseudomonadota; class Gammaproteobacteria; order Thiotrichales; family Thiotrichaceae; genus JAGLBW01. The sequence continues at coordinate 3,251 of JALVDG010000133.1, read as the reverse complement.
ACATAAATAAGCTGTAAAGAAAACTTAGTTGTTTAAAAAATACAAGCCAAAAAAAAGTCGCTATCACTCCACTCACTAGCGTTATAAGCCCTAGAGCACTAATAAAATTAGGCAGGATAAGATGCTCTTGTTTTAGGTAGATTTTATCAGCCATAAAACGAGTAAATACAAGCTGTAGAAGGCTACTAAGTACGAGAGAGAGAGACATTAACCAGGTGACAGATACCAAAAATTCATTCACAAAGAGGTTTTCTGAGCTTTGCTTTGTTAGACTTATTACGCCTATTAGCATGATACCTAAAATGGATAATACCCAAGGACCTGAACTAATTGCTCCTGCATAAGTATATGTTTTTAATAGACCAAACCAGCTGTCATCTTTGAGCAGCTTTTTTAGCTCGAACCCGATTCCGGCCATAATTTAATACCTTACGATAAAGTGTGTGATAATTATTTAAAAATATTTTTTCATCATAAAAATGTTCAACACGGGCAATACCAGCCGCTTGTGCTTTATACCAACGTTTTTTATCTGTTAGTAATGATGCAGCGGCAGTTGCTAGAGCATGAGGATTGGCTAAAGGGACAATTCTTCCTGCTGAACCAAGCGCTTGATCTTTTTTCCCTTGTCCTTCAATTAATTCTCTGCAACAACCTACATCAGTCGATATTGCTGGAACACCTGCTGCGAATCCTTCTAAAATGACAAGAGGTTGACCTTCACTAATAGAGCTTAAAACTACTAGGCCTACTTTGGGAAAAATAGTATTAATATCTTGGAACCCTAAAAACTTTACTTTTTCTTCTAGCCCGAGTTGTTTAGCTAGCTTATGGCATTCTTCAGCATATTTTTTATCTTCTTCCTCTGGTCCAACGATCCAGCCTTCTGCCTCTGGAATTTTTTGGACTAATAAGCCAATAGAACGAATATAAGTTTTTATATCTTTAATGGGAACGACTCGCCCTAATAAGCATAAAATGGGAGGAATATTTGTATCACGCTGACTCCTTAATGGGATAAATTTCTCTATTTTTACACCATTTGGGATAATGACAGCACGTTTTGGATTAGCTCCTAGCTCAATTTGCTTTAAGCGATTTTGCTCATAAAGAGTGATTGTTACTAAACTTGCGTTATAGGTAAGGCGACCAAGATTTTCAAAAAAACGCATCCATAATTGACGTAAGTAGCTGATATTAGTATTAAGACCTGCTTTGTAGTCTTGGCTTATTTCTTTAATCCAGTCGGCTTGATAGAGATCTATTTGCCTTTCTTTTGTGTAAATTCCATGCTCACTCAGTATTAAAGGCTTCTTTTTTAGTAATTGTAAAAACATTCCTAAAACCCCAGCATACCCTGTAGATATTGTATGGTAACAACGAGCATCGGGAATGTTTTTAGCAATCTGTAGTAAGGCTAAAATAGGTGCATGCATCGATCTTACTGTCCAAAAATAATCATTAAATGGTTGATCTGGGCAGTTAGTTTGATAGTTTTGTGTAATTAGACTCCACATTTGAGGACTATAAAAAAAATCTTCTACTACAAGTCGTTCAGGGTGTAATAAGAGTTTTTTTATGCTTGGTAGATCGTGAATGGAAGGCACATTTCCTTTTTTATTTAGCTCTTTATAAAATTTTTTCAATTCTTTTACTATGTCATCATCAAGCTTATACTCCGAAGGTTTTTTTAACTGTAAGCTCTCATTAAGATAGTGACTTTCAAAATGACAAACATTTTTAGGGAGCTCATAGAACTGTTGCTTGTAGTGATCACGGTTAGCACCTATAAATACTAAAGAAAATTGATACTCAGGATGCCCTAAAATTAATTGATGAACCCAACTCGATACCCCGCCTCTTACATAAGGATATGATCCTTCTAGTAATAAGCAAATATCTGCTTTTTCTGTGGAGTAAGGGTTGCTAGGCATGTTAAAAAATTTCTCAGGATGAATGATGGTGATCGCATAATTAGTATAATTAGGAATAACTTAGCATTCTGTCAGTATTTACATATGAGGTAGAATATCTACGCTAGAGGGGGCTATTTACAATAATTTTATTGTTCTAAGAGACATAGCTTTCATTTGGATATAGTGTGCTTGTTTGTATTTTCCTTGTAATTTAAGTATTTGACTTAATTGTTGAAAGGAATTCGAAGATTTATGATTAATACGAATAGAATTCATGCAGTGTACTAATGCCTCCCGTAGTAAGTTTTCTTTACTTTCGGATAAAATACCAATACGACATAAATGTACATAATCCTTGCTAATAGACAGATGAAGATCGGCAGTATGTTGCTGTGGTGTGTTTTCTAACAAAAGTAATTTTTGCTGAATTTTATTTTGTAATCGTTCCTCTATTTTTCCTTTAAGAGAAAAAGCCATGAGACGTGCGCTTTCAAAAGGGCTATTTAAAGCCTCCTTTAATAGAGTATAAGCCTCTCTGTCAGGCAAGTGACGAGAAGCAATAAGCAAACGGAGATAGGCATTATCGTCTAAATTTGATAGAAGATTCCGAGCTTTTTTAAAATGACTAGAATAACGATACTTAGGTATAGAAAAATAATGAAGGTCTTCTGTATTCTTTTTTCCTTCTTTTTTTGGGGGATTTTTTTGTTGGTATAAATATTCACTTTTATTGAATAGTAGAAAAATGATTGAGCCGATGACAGGAAGGAATATTAGGAATGTAAATAATATTAACCAAACTTTTTTATTTGACAATGAGGCTTGTCCCCATTTCTTACTAAACCAATAAGAGGCTAGCAGTGATATAAAAATATGGGAAATTAACCAGATTATATTTGCAGTTGGAATAGGTAGCCATAAAATAGAAAAGATAGTTATTTCGATAAAAACTAAAGAAAAAGTACTAGCGGATAAGACGCGCATAATCAAACTCACTTATATTGCTTAAATATTTTTTTAGAGAAATATGAGCTTTCTCTTTATTAAAATAAGTAGAGCTTAGTTTGATGTTTGCCTGTTCAAAACTGACACCAAACTGTTTCTTGAATGTAGCTTCTAACTTAATACTCCAGTGGGGAATATGTGTCTCCTTTAACAAAGGCAACATTATAATAAGCTCTTTTTTATGGTTATTTTGTAACTGCCAACAGCGATTAGCACCGCGTATTTTTGATATAAAGAAATTTTGATAATCATTCTCACGAGAAGAGGCTTGTATTTCAATGCTGCTTAACGTTAGTGACTTTACTTTATTAAAGACAATATTTGCAGATG
>JALVDG010000132.1 GCA_027009095.1 Thiotrichaceae bacterium | reverse complement strand
ACGTATAAACTTTGCTAATAAAAAAATCCGTAATGATTACGAGTCAAATCATATTGAGCTAGATAAAAAATTAAAGCAGTTAGCCAATAGAACCAAAGCAAATCTTATTCATATATCCACTAGCGATGATGATAATCAACGACTTGGAAAGCTAATCCGAGGTGTTATATGAAAGATCCTCTATCTCAACTAAAAGATATTCACCTACCTGATGCTGTCTCTTGGTGGCCATTAGCTCCAGGTTGGTGGATACTTATATGCTTATTTTTAATCATGATCGTACTGGCTATTTATCTTTATATTCGTAGCCAACGTAAAACCAGACAAGAACTCATTATTGAGCAATCACTGCAAATATTTCATGATTTAGAAGATCAATCTGTCGAACCTAAAGTGCTAGTGAGTGAGTTATCCAAGCTATTACGTCGTACTGCCATTTCTTTATATGGCAGAGATAATACTGCCAACCTCGCAGGTAAAGAGTGGCTTAACTTTTTAAACTTGCACGGAAAAACAAAAGCCTTTACCGAAGGTGTCGGACAAGCTTTTGGCGATCAACCCTATCGCCCTTATGTTGACTATAATCGTACTGCCTTATTAGGACTAACGAATCATTGGTTACAACAGCAATTAAAAAAAGATTCAAAGGAATCTATTAATAAGCAAGGAGGCGATAATGCTTGAATTTGAATGGGCATGGTTATTCCTTCTGCTACCATTGCCACTCCTATTAAGGTTTTTATTAAAACCCATAAAACAGCAAAAAGAACAAGCACTTAAAGTGCCTTTTTTAGGTGATTTCAAAGATGCACCCAGCAGTAGCAAAGCAAATAACTTTTCATGGTGGGTTGTTGTCTTTAGTACCATTGGCTGGTTAGCATTTATAACCGCTGTCGCACGTCCCGTTATGGTTGGTGAGAATATTAGCCTACCTGTTAAAGGTCGAGATATTATGATGGCGATTGACCTTTCAGGCAGTATGCGAGAAGAAGACTATCGTGTAGGTAATCAATGGGTTGACCGACTAACAGCCACTAAATTTGTGGCAAGTGAATTTATTCAACGACGTAAAGGTGATCGTATTGGCTTGATTCTGTTTGGTGATCAAGCTTACCTACAAACGCCTCTTACTTTTGACAGGCAAACTGTTCTAAAAATGCTGAATGAATCGGCTCTTGGTTTAGCAGGTCAAAAAACAGCGATTGGCGATGCCATAGGTCTAGCTGTTAAACGTTTACGTAAACAGGGGGACAGTGAGCACGTTTTAATCCTCCTTACCGATGGGGAAAATACAGCAGGTACAGTAGGTGTTTATGAGGCAGCAGAAATTGCCGCACAACAAAATATAAAGATATATACCGTTGGTATTGGCTCAGATTCTCAACAAAATAGAGGCTTTTTTCAAACTGCCTCGGCTCTAGATGAAAGGACACTAAAGAAAATTGCTAAAATGACCAAAGCTAAATACTTTAGAGCGCGTGATACACAAGAATTTCAGCGTATTTATAAAGAGCTAGATCGTTTGGAGCCTATTGTTCGTGATCAAGAAGAATGGCGACCTCGTACTGATCTTTTCTACTGGCCATTATCCATCGCCCTATTCTTTTTAAGTTTAGCCATTGTTTTGCGCTATCGCTCGGGAGTATAACGATGCTTGCAAACTTCCATTTTCTCTACCCATTGTGGCTTCTACTCTTACCCTTGCTTGGGCTATTTGTTTGGTGGTTAAATCAAATACAACATAACTCAAGTTCATGGAATGAGTTTATTGATGAAAAGCTTCAACCATATGTACTTAGCTCACAATCAGGCAAAAGCCAGAAGACATTTGTTATTACTTTAGCAATAGCAGGTTTACTTGCGACTTTTGCACTAGCAGGTCCTAGTTGGGATAAACGCACCGTACCTGCCTTTCAGACACAACAAGGTTTAGTCATTGCGATGGATTTATCCACCTCTATGATTGTGAATGATGTTAGCCCTTCTCGCTTGGTTCGCTCACGTTTTAAATTAATCGATCTGCTTAATTTACGTAAAGAAGGTCAAACAGGATTAGTCGTTTTTGCAGGCTCTGCTTTTTCTGTATCTCCACTAACTAATGATGCAGAAAATATATCTGAACAAGTAAAATACCTTGGTCCAGGTACAATGCCATCTCAAGGTAGTGCTTTGCATTTAGCAATAGATGAAGCAGTAAAATTACTGCAACAAAGTAACTTTAAAAAAGGTCATATCTTATTAATGACCGATGGCTTATCAAATTTATCTAAAGCCATTGCAAGTGCTAGAAAGGCAAAAAAGCAAGGCTATAAGGTCTCTATTCTTGGTATTGGTACTAAAAAAGGAAGTACGATTCCTTTAGCAGGAGGGCAAGTATTACGTGATAGTGCAGGAGCTGCCGTCATTACCGCTTTGGATGATACTCAGCTACGCCAAGTTGCAAAGGCAGGTGGTGGTTATTATAAAACCTCTACCCTAGATGATAGCGATATTAATTTTTTTCATAAAAAACTCGCTTTAGATGCAGCAAATAAACTAGATGAAACCTTGGTAGAAAATAAAAATAAAACAGTGGAATATTGGAATAATATGGGTATTTGGCTCACCCTATTAATTCTCCCTTTGGTTTTATTATTATTTCGTCGTGGCGTTCTATTCAGCCTTATTATTGCATTTTTCTTACTTCCACAAAGCAATACGGCAGATGCATTTGAGTGGGATGCTTTATGGAAAAATGATAATCAACGAGGAAAATCAGCATTAGAACAAAAACAGGCGGAGAAAGCCTATAAACTTTTTAAACGTCCTGATTGGAAAGCTGCGGCTGCTTATCGACAAGGAAATTATAAAAAAGCAGCCGAATTATACGCTCAATTTAATACCGCAAACGCAGACTATAATCGTGGCAATGCCTTGGCTAAACAAAAAAAAATTAAGGAGGCTATTGAAGCTTATCAAGCTGCCTTAAAAAAAGATCCTAACTTAAAAGATGCTAAAACTAACCTGGAATTATTGAAAAAATTACAGCAAAAAAAGCAGCAAAAAAATAAAAATGACAAAGAACGCGAAGATAATAAACAAGATAATTCAGATCAAAAAAAGAACAAGAAAAATCAGCAAGGTAATAAAAATGAAAAAGGGCAGAAAAACAAGTCCGATCAACAAAATCAACAGGACAAAAAATCTCAAGAAAAAAAGCAGCAACAAGATAAAAAAGATAAAGAACAAACAGGCAAGCAAGATAATAAAGACAAAAAAGATGACGGCGAAGGCATTAAAGACCCAAATGAGCATGGTCGCTTAGGTAAAGAATCAAAAAAGAAAGAAAAGCAAAAGAAAGCTAAAAATATGACAAAAAAGGAATTACAAAAAAAGCGCGAAAAGGATCAACGTGCAGATCAGTTTTTACGAAAAATTCCTGATGATCCTGCGGGATTATGGCGTAGAAAATTTATGTATCAATATCGCGATAGGAACCAGTCAAGCGAGGGGCAACCGTGGTAAATAAACTTTCACATCTAAAGTTTTATCCTAAAATACTTCTATCGATATGGCTAGTTATGTGCTTGCTAGCCATAGTGCCTAGTGCTGTCTTTGCAGAGGTACAACTTAAAATTAATGCCCAAAATATTAGTGTTGATGATACCTTTGATATATCGATTACTAGTGATAAAGCCAATGTTGGCAATATTGATACTTCTGGCATTACTAAAAATTTTGAAATACTCGATAATCACAAGCAAACAAGCATGAGTATCATCAATGGTCAAGTGAGCCAATCAACAACATGGATATATACCGTAGCGGCTAAGAAATCAGGAAA
>JALVDG010000131.1 GCA_027009095.1 Thiotrichaceae bacterium | reverse complement strand
ACGGAATAGAGTATAAAGAACCTAAATTTAAAAGGGCTACGAAAACCTTCACTGATTATTCTAAAGAGTACTGACTGCGTAACATCAGTATCTAATTGATTGATCAATAGACCTTCACTTCAAGCGCACATAAGCATACTTCCACTCACAAGCACTTGCCTGCTCTAATGCTGACAGTAATTTCTCATCAGGTATTGCTTCCGACTCATAGATATTCCCCAATAAAACCCATGCTTGAGCAATAAACGCTGATTTACGCCAGTTGATTGCAAGAGGATCAATTTCCCTATTGCATTCAGTACAAGCTTGTAAAAATAAATCTTCTGCTTTACTGTTTAATAGCTTCTTCGCCAATTCTGGCTGTGGCTTTTTGCAGCATGGACAATTGACTCTCTTTACATTATCCCCAGCAATAAAACCTATCTTATCGGTCTTTTTAGGAATCTCCACATAACAAAATGGACTATCTTCCTGTGGCTCAATTTCTATATTTGGTGAGCACCCCATAAAACAGATTAGAGATAAAAAATCCTCACCAACAACATAGCGATTACTATTATTTACGCTTGAATCATTCGATAAAATATCACCAATAAACTCAACCTCCTGCAAAGCTAGTTCTAGCTTCTTAGGATCAATTTCTTTTTTTATATCTGTAGGATACAAATACAAACGATACTCAGCTTGCCACATTTACGCCCCTCACTTTTTTATTTAAAACTACCAGTAATACTCAGCATAATCAGTAACTGCTTAGATTGCGTTCTATTTTGTTCGAGTTCAAGGCGAAAGGGCGGAGTTTATAAGTATAAATGAGCACTTTATAACGCAGAAATCGGGCAAAATAGAGTGCTAGCTGAGTAGTTACCAGCCATTATCACAACAAAACAAACACCCTTGATAAGCGGTAAAAAAACCAAGATAAAGCCCAGTGTAGCAATTTCAATCGGGATAAAACACCTGCTCATATTGCAACCGATCAAATTATAAACATTATTAATTCAAGCTTAATACTTCAACGACGAAGGAGTATTAGCGTGAGCAATAAAACAAAACAATTTACCTCTCTTTTTTTCGGTCTCCTACTAAATATTATCTACTTGAGTACTGCCCAAGCAGATGATCATTTATGGCAAGAGATTAACAGCCAAGCACGTAGCACCAGAGCATCATTTAGTCATACAAATAGTCGCCGTTTTTTACTTGATGAAACTAAAATGCAGCAGCTTCTCAAGCAAACAACATACGCTCATAAAGGCACAGCTATAACGCCGATTGCACTTCCACTACCCGATGGCGAAACGGTCTATGTTAGCCCTGTTGATAGCGATGTACTTCCTGCCATGCTCGCTAATAAATACCCACAAATAAAAACCTATAAAATCGTTGATACAAACAATGAAATAATTGATGGTCGTTTAGATTTTACACCCTCTGGCTTTCACGCCATGCTACAAACAGATACGGGTGATATTGTTTATATTGATCCGATTCAAACGGAGGGGCAACGCTATTACCAATCCTATAAACAAAAAGATCAGCATCCTAACTCCCCACATCAATGCAGCTTAAAAAACGACACGCCACAGGCATCATCAATTAATACGTTTAATCAGCAAAATAATCGTCTACAAAAAAGCAATGTATCAACACTCTATCGCTATACCATAGCCATTGCAGCAACAGGAGAATACACACAAAAACAAGGAGGAACAGTTGTATCAGCACTCAGTGCCATCGCAACCACCATTAATCGAATCAACCAGATATACGAGCGTGATTTAGGCATACACCTTACGCTTGCAAATAACAATGATGCGATTATTTACACCGATGCATTGTCTGACCCTTACAGCAATGGCAAAACCTATTCTTTAATGACCGAAAATCAGCGTAATCTTGATCAAGTTATCGGTAAAAATAATTATGATATTGGACATGTCTTTGGAACAGCAGGTGGCGGAGTCGCTATTATCGAAAGCTTATGCTCTAGTAGCTCCAAGGCAAAAGGCACTTCTGGCATTAGCGATCTTAATAGCGAAAGTTTCTATATCGACTTTGTTGCACACGAAATTGGACACCAACTTGGAGCAACACATACCTTTAATAGCAATCAAGGACTTTGTGCAGGTAATACTCGCACATCACGCACTGCATTTGAGCCTGGTAGCGGCTCAACTATTATGGCGTATACAGGCATCTGCGGATCAGATAATTTACAAAACAATGCCGATGCTATGTTTCATATCGGCTCAATAGAGCAAATCAAAAAGAACATCACACAAGGTACAGGAAGTCGCTGCGGTACTCGCTCAACAAATAATAATCATGCACCCATCGCCCATGCAGGTAGAGATTATATTATCCCTGCTGGAACACCCTTCACATTATATGGATCAGCAGATGATGCCGACAATGATCAACTCATATACTCATGGCAACAAATAGATGCAGGTACTCAATCGTCTGTTAATAAAGACCTAGGCAATAATGCACTCTTTAGAGCACGACTAGCAAACACATCGCCCTCACGTACTTTTCCTATCTTAAATGATATTCTCACACACCATCACAGCAAAGGAGAAACACTCCCAAGCACTCAACGACGCTTGACCTTTAAATTTATTGCCCAAGATGGCAACAATAATACCAGCAGTGATACGGTACGCTTACAAGTAGAAAATACAGGAAGCCGTTTTGCACTTGATATGCCCTATTCACACTACACCATTGGCGAGAATAATAACGTAACGTGGAATGTTGCTAAAACAAACCAAGCCCCTATTCATTGCACAAGCGTCGATATTGATCTCTCCACTGATGGCGGACAAAATTTCACAACTCGGTTAGCAAGCAATATCCCTAATAATGGTAAAGCCTCTATTTATATTCCAAATACCATCCAAGAAAGCTCACGAGCACGTTTTAAAATAAGCTGTAGTGATAATATTTTCTTTGCTATTTCATACAATAACTTTAACTTAAACCATACTTCCCCGAGCGAAGATACACAGCCAGTGCATGAGCCTAATCTAGCCATTAACAAACTAAATAATACGCTAACACAACAAAACAATAATAATGTTACCAGTAGAAAAGGAGCAGGGAGTTTTGGTTTTAGCCTAGTATTTTTGCTTATATTTCTAGCTTATAAATCATTCGTAAGTTATCCGTTAGTAGTATGCAATAGATCAACGAAATAAAGGTTATATAAAGTCCCGATAAATCATAAACATTCTTCTTGAATAATTCTGGTTTCTTTTTATACCATTCTTTTAATTTTTGTATCGGTGTTAAATAAGCAATATTAGTAACTTCTCATAATCCACAGGCAGCGTGCTGAATAATTTCAGCCATAGGAGGGATCTGATTTATCATCTAAGGTTCTTGTTATCTTGTACAGGATTATTAGACCACTATACCCCGAAGGGGTGAGGCACATGGACGTGCCGAATAAAACCGTAACTGTTGGGATGGAAGAGCGGTTCCCAAATCCAACGGAGCACTTGGGCGATGGCTTGCTGAATAAAACGGTCTACGACCGTGGGTATTCTTAGCTTTCGCTTGCGTCCGTCGGGTTTGGGTATCTCGACTCGTAGCGCAGGTTGTGGCTGGTAAGTTCCTGCCAGTAATTGCGCCTCGATCTCAAGCCAGTGGTGTTTCAGGTATTTCGGTAGGGCTTCTACCGTCATGCCGTCTACTCCCGCTGCACCTTTGTTACGTTTAACTTGTTGAGTAGTTACGATACTTTTAGGTGTAGAATTAAACAGACCAGCAAAAACAAGGAAGTTTTATGAAGTCTTCTCACTATTTCATCCGTATTTTTATATTTATTGCTCTCTTTATCATA
>JALVDG010000130.1 GCA_027009095.1 Thiotrichaceae bacterium | reverse complement strand
CCTCTTCCGCTAAATCAGATTTATTCTTCTCTCCCACCACAGGAAAAATTGCCATTGCAGGTACGCCTAATGCAGCGATTAGTTTTGCTTCTTCTAGTAACAAGTCAATACTCAAGCGCTCTACACCTGGCATTGAATCTATTGCTTCGCGCTTGTTCTCACCTTCGATAACAAATACAGGGTAAATTAAATCATTCGCAGTTAAAGTATTTTCACGCATTAATCGACGTGAGAAATCATCTTTACGCATGCGACGAGGGCGTGAATGGGGGTAACGGCCTGTTAAAGTAGTCATACAAAAATCCAATAAACTTATATGGGGAAAATATTATCAGCTATTATTTCAAGATCAGTCATAAAAGGCGAGTGGTCTTATGGGATAGAATACTGTTTAGCTCTTGCAAAAACTACACACAAGGATGCCAATCAGGTATTCTCTTATACCATGAAACATATTCCTAAAAATACACGTGTAATCGTTGGCATGTCTGGTGGTGTTGATTCTTCTGTTGCCGCTCTTTTACTCTTACAACAAGGCTATCAGGTTGAAGGTCTGTTTATGAAGAATTGGGAGGAGGATGATACAAAAGAGTATTGTTCAGCAGAAACAGACTTAGCAGATGCCCAATCGGTGAGTGATCAACTAGGAATTAAGTTACATACTGTCAATTTTTCGACTGAATATTGGGATAGAGTGTTTGAATATTTTTTAGACGAGTATCGTTCAGGTCGTACACCTAATCCTGATATTTTGTGTAATAAAGAAATCAAATTTAAAGCCTTTTTAAACTATGCACTGGATATTGGAGCTGATTATATCGCCACAGGTCACTATGCTCGGGTTGATCATAGCGATACAGACAATGTTCGTATGCTAAAGGGACGCGACAACAACAAAGATCAAACATACTTTTTATACACCTTAGGTCAGCAGCAGCTTTCTCGTAGCCTTTTTCCTGTAGGGGAGCTGGAAAAGCCAGAGGTACGACGTCTAGCTCAGGAAGCAGGTTTTGATACTGCAACAAAAAAAGATAGCACGGGTATTTGCTTTATTGGTGAACGTAAATTTAAAGATTTTTTACAAAAATTCATTCCTGCTCAACCTGGAAAGATAGTAACGCCTGAGGGCGAAGTTATTGGAGAGCATCAAGGCTTAATGTATTACACCTTAGGTCAGCGTCAAGGCTTAGGTATCGGTGGATTAAAAACAGCCAATAGTGAGCCTTGGTTTGTTGTAGACAAAGACCTCGATAAAAATCATTTGATTGCAGGGCAAGGGCATCAACATCCTTTATTACTAAAAAAACAGCTACATGCTTCTCAGTTGCATTGGGTTGCAGGTGAACCGCCCTCCCACCATTTTAACTGTAAAGCTAAAATACGCTATCGACAAAATGAGGAGTCATGCCAAGTTCACATCAAAAATCAGCAAGCGACTGTTTGTTTTGACGATGCTCAACGAGCTATTACTCCAGGACAATCCATCGTTTTTTATCAGGATGATATTTGTTTAGGTGGCGGTGTTATTGATGATATGAAATCTATTTGTAATTAAGATAATATAACGTTTAAACTCCCCCCGACGAAATCCTATAAACAACATAATGAGTTATTCTTTTGGAAGAAAATATTCGTAATAGAACCCTCTCTCTAAGTGCATTATTTCTTAGTATTGATGGCGTACTACAAATAGCCAATAAAGGACAATGTGACCCTAAATTATTATCGACTTGTATTGGTAGTCTTCTACACGGTAAAGCCGATACTATTGAAGATATTTATGGTGGATTAGATAATCTCAAAAAAGGGCTTTCTGTTTTAATGTATAACTTAGACACAAGACATATTGATCCCAATGGTAAACCTAAAAATATGGAATCAACACGTTATTCCATCAATGTTCTACACCTGCAACGTAAGTTAATGAAGAATGAAAACGTTTATAATGAATTAATGGACGGCATAATAGCCACACAAGATAAATTAGAATTTTTTGATCTAACTCACCCCAATATTATTGCCAGCCTCGCAGATACTTACTCTGCAACAATTAGTAAACTAGGTCCTCGCATTATGATAAAGGGTAATCAGACCTATTTAGGTAACCCCGACAATGCAGCAAAAATACGCGCCCTACTTCTATCTGCTATTCGAGCTGCCTTACTTTGGGATCAGGCAGGTGGAGGACGCTGGAAACTATTAATCGAGCGTTCCAAAATGCAAAAACAAGCAGAACAACTGCTTGCTCAAATCTCATCTCCTTAGTAATCCTTTACCTATAATATGTGGGGAGGGGTACTTTTTATCCATAAAGTGTTAACTGGGGAATGAAGGATGCCTAACGATAATAAGTTTTTAACAAGATTAGGATTAAGTTGTTTAAGACAAAAAAGTTGGTGTTGCTCAAAGGAATATTCCGTATTTCTAACCCACGCAACAAGAGCAAACAATATTACTGAATGTCTAACTCTTTTCTTTAGAATTATGTACGACTAATTGCCAGCCTTAGCCATTTCTTCCGAAATTTTCCAGCCATAAGCACAATCAACTTCTATGCGTACTTTCATCAAGCCATTTAAGCCCTTTTCCATAATAACAGCCAGTGGCGTGTTTTTACGAAAACGACGATGAGGCTTACGCAACCACAATAAACGCATTTTATCGCTAAATGGAAAGGTTGTACGTAAAGCATCTGCGATGCCAGCAATGTGATCTATACGTTGAAGCGTCTCACCTTCTTGAGGTAATGGCTTTTCTCCTGTACGAAAATATTGTAAATGACGAGTACGAGTATTGGGATCAAGTCCCAAAATACTAATAACCTCTTCACTACTCAATTGCCAACTATCAAGATACTGCATAACACCTTTAGAAATTTCAGTCATTTCTTCAACACTGTATTCTTTATCACTCTTAATCATTATTTATGTCCTAGTTTTTTTAGAGATACTATCAATAGATACAACATTCGTTGTTTTTGGCTCATCAATAAAACGAGGACGTTCTGTTACAGTAATACCCGCAGCTTTAGCAAGTTCGTACTCACGAGCAGAGATTAAATTAAAACACATTTTAATATCTTCGATAGTCGAGTCTTTTAATGGCGACTGTAGGCTTCTATCAGCAGGCGTTACATCTTTAACGATGTTCCCCAATGTTTTTCTCATCGCCATTAAGATGCGTTTTTCGGTGGTAAAATGATCTGATTCTTGAGACATGAAAATCCTTTACTAAAAAGCCATGAAAATATATCTGACTAATATACTAAGTTTTGAAATTAACTGATATATCCCATACTCTATATATCTTTATCAGCAAGAAATATACTCAAACTTATTTAGAAACCTCGTTTTTTATCCCCATCATTTGTAATACTGTCGAACTCTTTACATGATAAAAAACACGATTAGCCACTTTTTTGCTCGCTACCACACCTTTTGCTCTCAAAACACTTAAATGCTGTGAAATATTACTTTGACTAGTTCCTACATGGTTGACTATATCTTGCACACTTATTTCTTTTTTACCAATACAACATAGTATTTGTAATCGTAGTGGGTGAGCTATTGCCTTTAACTCACGTGATGCATTTTCGATATCACTACCTGCCAATACACCATCTACAAATTGACACTCTATTTCGTTTGTTTTATTTACATTATTCAAAATTATGCCCATCAACTATATTAGCTAATAATTATATTCTAATTTTAAAAGAAGTACAGCCTTTCCAATAAAATTAACGACTTAATCAATTAATAAGCAACAATAAATAATAAAACCTCTTTCTATCATAAAACCTCCCCATCTTGTGAGGTTTTCCTACAACTGATACGATTCTATTACTATTTACTTACC
>JALVDG010000129.1 GCA_027009095.1 Thiotrichaceae bacterium | reverse complement strand
ATACTACCCCAATACGCTTAAAGCCTACCGTGAAGAGAAAAACAGTGCATTAGGTGATGATAAAATACAGGCATCATTAAGCGTTAGCCGCGAGAATATCAAGCATGCACTAAAAGAAATGGGCGAGTTTGTTGATATTTCGGATGATAATCTTAGCCGTATTTTCAATTTATCTGCGGCACATGCTCGTCGACAGCGTATGGGAGAAGTATTAATTGGCGATATTATGACGCGCAATGTCGTCACCGCAGTGTATGGCGATGAGGTAGAAGATTTATGGATGCTAATGGCAAAACATAAAATACACAGCATACCGATTGTTGATAAATACAATAAACTGCAAGGTATTGTCACTATTGCTGATTTTTTAAATCAAGTAAAAGCCCCTACCGAAAAGCCATTAAAAATACGTTTGGAGCACTTTTTAAAACGCTCTTCTGGGGTATCAACCGATAAACCTGAGTATGCAGGTCACCTAATGCAAACTAAGGTAATCACGGTACACCCTGAGCAACATATCTTAGATTTATTCCCTATTTTTTATAAAAAAGGGGTGCATCATTTACCGGTTGTGGACAATAACAATAAGCTCGTTGGTATCACTACACCTAAAAATCTATTAATTGCCTTGCATGCAGATTTAAAGACTTGAGGATTCAAAAGTAATGACATCTGATGATATGAATCTAAACCCTAGTCCTGAAGCTCTTTTAAAACTCGCCAGCTATAAAATGCCTTTTGGTAAATACAAAGGTACATTACTGATTGATTTACCTGAGCCTTATGTTGTGTGGTTTGCTAATAAGGGATTTCCTACTGGGGAGCTGGGTATGCTTTTAGGTATTGTACATACCATTAAAGTGAATGGATTGGAGTATTTATTTGAGCCTTTGAGGTAGCTATATTTTAGACCTACTTTACTGATATACAGCTACTTTTTTAATATCAGCAAGGTTTTTGTAGTTTAGGTTATTTTGCTCTTAACTATAAAAAATGTCTTGATACCAACATCGCACCTAGCGCACCGCCAAGGGAGGCGGATATCACCCACCACACTTTGCTTTTTATTGTTTCTTTAAATGATGAGGCACTATTCATAACCAAATGAAACTTTGCTCCATCAGGGTTATTTACACATAAAATTGCTTCGATCAACTCTTCTAAAGAAGCAAACCGACTTTCTGCACTAAAGGCTAAGCCCTTTTGAAATATACGCCATTGGCTATCGTTCATTATATTTAAACGAGTCACTTGGGATTTCTTCATCAGTGCTTGTACACTATTGTTTCCTTCGTAGGGGTGGCTAGCATAAATTAATTGATAAGCGAGTAAAGCAAGATTAAATACATTATCACGAACGCTCGTTTCGCGCCCAAAACACACCTCAAGGCTAGCGGTTGTTGCTTCTTTATTAGGAACAGCTTCAAAAGAGAGAATATCTTGCCTTAATAGCTCATGTTTAGTCGCTACTACCGCACTATCTAATAAATACAGATGCCCTTCTTTACCCATATAAATCGAGTCTATTTCTATTCTTCCGTGCTGCATACCAACTAATGCTAACTGTTCTAATCTATCTTTTAGATTAATTAATAAAAAACCAACTTGCTGATAACTCAGTTGTGAAGCATTTCGTGATATATAATCTTTTAGCATCTCTCCTTCTGGAAGGTCATAGATTAATAATTTTCTGTTATTTTCTAACTCAAGAAAGCTAACAGTTGCAAGAAAATCAATGCTATTTTGCTTGTTTAAATACTCATCTAAAATATCAACCGCTTCAGCACTATTTAAGTAGTCAGGTAATTGTTTAATAAACACATAGGGCGATAGCGTGCTATAACGCTCGACTAATTGACTGTCTCTGCTTCGATAAATATCGCCCGTCACTGTTTTGCAAACCAACTCACCTAAATCATACGTTGTTGTGGCATAGTAACCCGCTAATCTATCTGCATCACAAGATACTAAAGACATTATCTTGCACCTTCTGGTAGTATCTGGTAGTACTCCAACCTAAGCTTTCCTGCTTTCACTTGCATCTTCCCGTTTATCTTAATGATATAAAAAACTAGTTGAGCCAATGATATTTATCGATATTCGCCAGATAAGGCGATAAGCTTTGTCGATAGAAGAAGCTTCTAATGGCTATAAAAATAATTATTGTTAGAAAAGTTATACCTAAATTGGTCGCTATTTAAGATAGAATAGAAGGCTATCTGTGAACTCGAAAAGTCGTAATTAATTTTAAAGGAAACCTATGAAAACTTATTTATGTCTAGTTTGTGGCTTAATTTATGAAGAAGAAAAAGGCTGGCCTGAAGATGGCATAGCACCTGGAACAAAATGGGAAGATGTACCTGATGATTGGGTTTGCCCTGATTGTAATGTGGGTAAAGATGAATTTGAAATGATGGAAATATAAGAAGGTAGATCAATTATGGCAGGTCATAGTAAATGGGCGAATATCAAACACAAAAAAGCAGCGAATGATAAGAAGCGGGCGAAAGTTTGGACTAAGATTATTCGAGAAATTACCGTTGCCGCGAAAGAGGGGCAAACCTCTGATCCTAATAGCCATCCGCGCTTGCGTCTAGCGGTTGACAAAGCCCTTGCTTCCAATATGACTAAAGATACCATTGAGCGAGCTTGCAAAAGAGGTGCGGGTGAGACCGATGGTGCTCACTACGATGAAGTTCGTTACGAAGGTTATGGCCCTGGAGGCATTGCCGTTATGGTTGATTGTATGACGGATAATCGCAATCGTACCGTATCAGAGGTACGCCATGCCTTTACTAAAGCGGGCGGAAACCTTGGTACAGACGGCTCCGTTGCTTATATGTTTAAAAAAATAGGCAGTATCCACTATGCTCCTGATGCAGATGAAGACAAAATCATGGAGGTTGCACTTGAGTCAGGCGCAGAGGATGTGATCAGCAAAGAAGATGGCTCTATCGAGGTAATCACATCGGTAGAAGACTTTACTACGGTAAATAATGCCTTAAAAGAAGCGGGTTTAAAGCCTGCTCATGCTGAAATAACATTTCGTTCTGATCTTTTAACCACGCTGGATATTGAAAGTGCCGAAAAACTACTACGCTTAATCGATGCGCTAGAAGATTTAGACGATGTACAAGAAGTTTATTCTAATGCCGATATTCCCGATGACGTTTTAGAGCATCTTGAGTAGTGTCTTCTATTGTGCGGATTTTAGGCATTGACCCTGGCTCTCGTATAACAGGCATAGGCATTATTGATAGCGATGGACGGCACAGTAAGCACGTTTTTAGCACCTGTATTCGTTTAGGTAACGCCCCCTTCCCTGAACGCTTAGGTGCTATTTATCGTCAAATTGAAGCAATAATTATTGAGCATAAACCACAACAGATGGCGATTGAAGATGTGTTTATTGCGAAAAATCCTGCCTCCGCACTAAAGCTAGGTCAAGCACGCGGGGCGGCGATTTGTGCCACCGTAATGCAAAATATTCCTGTACACGAATACAGCGCTCGTGAAATTAAATTAGCCACCGTCGGTAAAGGCAATGCCGATAAAAGCCAAGTACAACATATGGTGAAGATTTTATTAAACCTACAAGGAAAGATTCAAGAAGATACTGCCGATGGGTTAGCCATTGCCCTAAGTCATGCACATACAGGAGCTTTAAAAGCACGTTTAGAAGCGGCTAGAAAGAGGTCTTAATTTAGGGTTTTTTGTTCCAGATTAGATGATTAAAACAAACGTGATATTTTTCCCTCCTCGTCCCGCACTCCTGCGAGGGAACATATACAGATCGTTGCTATTGCTCGCCCATACTATTTCCCTCGTTCCCATCGCTCCTGCGTGGGAACGCATAAAATTTGT
>JALVDG010000128.1 GCA_027009095.1 Thiotrichaceae bacterium | reverse complement strand
GTACAGAGGTTAATAACAATAATAAACTAAGAAAAAATCCCCAATGTTTAATCATGTTTTTCCTCTTGTTGTTCTGCTGCTTCACTTTCAGGTAATGGTGCAAAATAGCCGATACTGGTTAGCAATAACCCTACCACTAAGAAAGAGACGATACGTGATAGGTTACCCAAAGTAGAAAGGTCTATGGTAAATAGCTTTAAGACCACAACGCCTAATAAAATTCCCCCTGCAATCCATACGGTACGCATTTTTTTCTTGCTCGCAAAGATAGTGAGTAACACGCCCGATATTGCCCATAGAACAGAAACCGATGTTTGCACTAAGCTTGAGTGATATAGCCCTTCTGCGGTGTAGGGAATATCAAACCAGTGTGTTGCGATACGAAATAAGGTGAAGTTTAACCACAAGAAAGTCAGCCCTGCGATACTAATCGCAAATACGCTTTTATTAGGTTTAAACTGGCTGATATTTTCCATTATGTCGGCATGACTAATCGATTGCCACCATTTATATAAGCTGAGTAAAACGATGGCTAAGGTAATATCTAAAGGGTTTAAGAGTGGAATCCACGGCAATGGCGCTGAGTTTCCTCGTGCGACCACTGCCAAAAATCCCCAAAAAATAAGGTAGGCGGCTAATACTGAGCCTGCTTGTTGTTGATAAGCATTTCGATTGCTTGCGATTGGCCAGAATTTGGCTTTCACAATCAACCACAATGTTGCTGTTGCGGGTATTGCCAACCATAGCTTTGCCCAACCACTTTCGGTCGGTACAAATTGCAATAACTGGTACATGCCTTCCCATGTCACTGCTGCAACGAAACCAATAACGGCAATACTGTGAAGAATACCTCGTGTACGCCCGAATAAATCTTGTTTGTCGAGTTGATAAAAATTGGCATATAAAACTGCAAATGCGAGAGGCCATGCTAACCATCCACCATTACTGAAAAGATGATGTAGATAAGGGTTAAACAACATGCCGTTTAATTGTGTTAGTGCAACAATCACCATAACCACTAATAAACCAAGAGAGACAAACCATGCCTCTCTCCATTGTGGTTTAGTACGTACTGCGACAAGCATAAACACAAAACTGACGAATGCAGATAAGACCAGTAGGCTCGCTTGCAGCCACTTATCATCATAATAACGAGCGACTTGCGACATAACTCCGCTAAACAACCACACTAAACCCCAGATGAGTAAAATCGTTGATAGTAGTTTTTCCCAAGCTTTGCGACCTGTAAATTTAACGGACAATAACCTTGCCGATAAAATACCTGCAATTGCCATCATCATTGCGCTAATAAAGCCTGCATTTATAAAGGGCAATTCAACAGGCGCACCATGACTAATCAATGAAATAACATGGTAGATAACCAAGACACCTGCACCAAACTGTAATAACAAACCAAATAAACGAACCGATAAGCGATTTTGACGCGAGCCAAGCCATATTAAGCCTAAACCTTCTAATCCCCATGCGGCGGCGGTGTGGGTAGGAGCTAAGGCGAAAGGTATCGCTAATGAGGCAAATATCACCCCTAAAGCTAAGAAAGCTTCTGATAATAGTTTCAAACCCTCCCCTGCTCGCTTCCATAGCATCCATGCTAACGTTAGATAAAATGCACCCATCACAAAAGATGATATGGAGATACCATACTCAAAGTCTTTTACTAAACCATATTGCAAACCTGATGCCGCAAGCGGTACGCCAAATAGCAAGCTACCGTCTACATATCCACGCAATTTAGTCGGTTGACGCAATGCAAATAAAACGGCTATTAAGACATACAGTAAGAAAAATAGAATTAAGAAGGGTTCTGTGGTGGTGAAGTTTTCTGGCGTATATTTTGTTACACCCCACGCAGTACCAACTACAAAGGTGAAAAAGAAGCCGAGTAAATTAAGCTCTCTCCATGCTTTAAACCAAGCAATTCCTGCAATTGCCACATTCAATAATAAATAATAGCTAAAGAGTCCAATATAATTATTAGAGCCTGTCGATGTTAAAATAGGCGCAAGAAAACCACCTGTAAAACCTAATACTGCCAGTGAGCGAGCATTTTGTAATACCGCTAACGCTGCGGCAAACATGCTGACCAAAAACATGAAGGCAAAAGCAGGGAAAGGCGGGATAAGTTGATACAAACTAAAGGCGGCGAATATATCGAGATAGAGAACACCAATACCCGCACCCTGTAATAATAATCCATAGGTTTGTTTTGTATGCCGTAAATGCCATCCAAATAAAAGTAACGCAATAGCCCCTGCTGCGACAGCCATCAAACGATATTCAATGGGAAATAGTCCACTATCAGAAGCATATTTTAATAAAAACGACACCCCAAAGAAGAGAATTAAAATACCAACACGTACAATAAGATTACCGCCTGTAAAATAGCCAGTAATCATATCAATCAGCTTATCGAATCCTCTTGGCTCAGGAGCAGGTATATTTTTTCTTGGAGATGAGGTAATGGTGTGCTTTGGCTGAGGTTTTAGCTCAGGCTTAGGAAGATCAATATTATTTGATACCATCGTAGTATCTGTTTGCTTGATGGCTTTTTCTACGGCTGTTTCTGGAATTGATTTAGGCTCAAGTTCTGAGACTGGCTCTTGGCTTATACTACTCTTATCAGCACGAGTATCTTGCTGTTGTTCTCGTCTTTGCCAATCAGCCGCCATTGCTGACCTCAAGCTATCTAAATCACTTTGTAGCTGACTGACTCGCCCGATTAAAAATCCTAAAATAGTTGCCAAAAGAACTAACATCCATTCAAAAGGACGATAGAAAAAGGCAGAAGCCAGTGATGAAAAAACAAAGAAAATAGCCGCGTAGAGTATACTTTTCATAGTGATATATTTTTATTAGAGAGGTATAAGTACCCGCGCAAAATTAATCTAACAATTTAGCCTCTGTTTTCTGACCTTCTTCGTTATTGCTTTGGTCACATAGTTCACTATGCTCCCGTCGCAATGCCTTGAATATCAAAAAACAGGGTAACTACTCAGCTTGCACTCTATTTTGCCCGATTTCTGCGTTAAAAGTGCTCATTTATACTCATAAACTCCGCCCTTTTGCCTTGAACTCGAACAAAATAGAGCGCAATCTCAGCAGTTACTGATTATGCTGAGTAGTTACAAAACAGGAAACTAAATTTTGTTAAATTAATTTTGCTTGGGTACTTATACCCAATATCATGCGAGAAATAGTGCGATATTACTAGTGAAATAAGATCAGAGAGAAAAGGTGTGATGATAAATTTAGAATCTCCCAATTAGTACATCAACCACGTTATATTGACGGATAAACCTGAAAACTGGAAAAAAATGCTGAAAAAGATATAAAAAAGGCGACAATATTTGCCGCCGTTATATCAACTAAAAGATTTAAATTCTGGATAAATTATCGTAGTCGAAAGTAATTATCTGGATTATATAAGAAGTACATATCTTTAGGAGAAAGCCTTGGTAGATATACAACGGGGCGACCGCTTTTATCAAGTGTTTCGGCAAGTATTACATCTTTTTTTTCTTTTTTTGGTTCAGCGTTAGGATCAGTTAGTAAAGAAGTTTCTTCAATTCTATTAACAATCGTATCAACCCACTTTAATTTTTGAGCATTGCTTGCAAACTCAGACCAATCACCATCAGATGAGTGTTCATACATCTTCTTGATCAGTTCGTCGATGGTAATGCCCATTTTTGCAGCAATTGGGGATGCTAAACGCTCCCACCATTTTTTAGACTCTTCATAAAACTCTTTTTGCTGCGTTAAATTCATACGAGTAAAGAAGAAGGTCGAACTTATTTGATGATGCAAAATAACGGCATTCGGATAAGCGAAAGACTTTGTCGCTAAAGTAAC
>JALVDG010000127.1 GCA_027009095.1 Thiotrichaceae bacterium | reverse complement strand
AAAATTATCGTTTATAACAATATAATCAAATTCATCGTAGTGACGCATATCATCACAAGATTGTTTTAGACGTGTTTGTATCACTTCTTGTGAGTCTTGTTTTCTGCCATATAAACGTTCTTCTAATGCCTTAACAGAAGGTGGCAGTATAAAAATACTTATGGCATCAGGACGTAATTTACGGACTTGTTGAGCACCTTGCCAGTCGATCTCTAAAATAACATCCGTATCATTTTTTAATTGTTCATCAATCGTTTGCTTTGAAGTACCATAGAAATTACCAAAAACCTCTGCATATTCTAAAAACTGCTCTTCAGCGATCATCTTTTTAAAATCACTAATGGCAGTAAAGTGATAATGTTTACCATCTTCCTCGCCAGAACGGGCAGGACGAGTAGTGTGAGAAATAGCCACCGTGATGGCATTATCTTGCTCAATAAGTTTGCTGATTAAACTAGTTTTCCCTGCACCCGAAGGGGCTGAGATAATATAGAGGCTTCCTGTTTGCATGATCTTCCTTGAGTCGTTATATTTTTCTAGGACTTACAGTTAACACTAACAATTTCAGGTGCTTCACCATTTTTAAAGTCTTTAACCGCTTTAACGTCTGGTTTACAGAAAGAGGAAAAAATAGGACCTGTAATCAGATGATTAGTATTGCGATAAAAGAGTGAGGCAGATGCACCTGGGTCAGTATGAATAATACCTAATGTATTTCCTTGCAAGTATAGCGGTGATTTAAGCGGTAAAACAAAGCTTAGTTTGAGTAAATTTTTCTTATTTTGAACAATTTTTTTAAGTGTGTAGTGTGTCACTTTTTTTGTAGTAATCGTTTTACCGTTAAGTGTTAATCGAGTGAAGTAATTTAATTGTGATAGGTCGTCCATTATACCTTTAGCTAGCTCATTTAATGGCTGTCCAGACCTTAGTAGTATACCGCTAACATTTTCGTCATAAACCCAAGACATGGCAATCGCTTGCAACTGCTTTTTATCATTAGCCTGTAAGGCTGCCGTCGAGTTAATTTTATAATGAAAATGTGCATATGCACTAGGGGCAATTAAAAGACCAAGGAGTAGCGATAAAAAGCTTATTTTTTTAAACATGAGGATATTTTCCTTTCAGTCGAATTAGAGTGTTGTTTTTGTTAAAAGTAGGGTTAGAACAAACAATGCACTTGTCGCAATCCATGATCCTATCACGCGTAAAATAACGCCTTGTAATATGTTTCTAATCATAAAGCTAATTAAGGCGATGGTTATTACGGCGGCAATAATACTTACAGCAGCACCAAATAACCAATTATAAAAGGTATTAGCACCAAGACCTGGAATGATAATAGGGCTAGAATCCAAGCCTAATATCAAGCCACTAATGACGGCAAGTACAGCGACAAGCCATTGTACCCAAGCAAGTTTATATTCTAAACGTAGAACAATAAGCAAGCTGACTAATAGAGCGAGTACAAGTAAAATAAGTTCATTATTTGTATTGGGTGATAGGTAATGATTAACGACAAAACCAGCAATAATAGAGAAGCTTAATAATAGAAAGTTACGGACAAGGTTTACTCCACCTTGTTGTCCAAGTAGTACCGCTATACCGATTAAAAGAATAAGGTGAGAGGGCGTTTCTAAAGGATGTAAAAAACCATCTAAAAACCATGTGCTAGAAAATTCGATCATAATATATTTATCAAAAAGTAAGTTTAGGGTAACTACTCAGCTAGCGCTCTATTTTGCCCGATTCCTGCGTTAAAAGTGCTCATTTATACTGATAAACTCCGCTCTTTTGCCTTGAACTCGATCAAAATAGAGTGCAATCTGAGCAGTTACGTTTAGTTGTTTTTTTGCGTGATAATACGCTATCCCGTGGAAATAACCACACACTTCAAATACTCCTGTAAATCAGCCAGATTATTTTGCTCAGATGCATTTTGTGTGGGTTTTTTATTGTTTAGTATGACACCAATAAGATTTAAACCACGTTGTTTAATCGCTTCTACGGTCAATAAAATATGATTAATACAACCTAATTTATCTTCGGCAACAACAATAATCGCTAGATTTAGTTCCTCACACAGATCAGCATTTAAAGCATTTTCACATAATGGAGAGTAAAAACCTCCCGCACCTTCCACATAAAGTAATTGATCATCTTCAAGTTGGTTGAGGCACTGTTGTTTGAGTTGTTTAATCGATAATATCTTGCCCTCCAAACGTGCCGCACGAGCGGGGGAGATGGGAGCTTTAAAGCGGTTAGGGCAGATAATATCGAGCTGATCTTGTTTATTAGCAGCTCTTGCAAGTTTCCAAGCATCCGTCTGGCTAATATCATCAGACCAGCCTGACTCAACAGGTTTGCGTGGTGCAATATCAAAACCCTGCATTATAAGATGATTTATTAAATGACATCCTAGCCATGTTTTACCCACATCGGTATCTGTTCCTGTGATAAAAATCCCACCGCTTAAATCGGCTTTATCCAGTAAAGCATCAAAGGCTAGGGAGAGAGATTTATTCAATGGCTTGACCGGTGCGCCCATTTTTTCCAAAAACCAAAGACACTGCTTTTCCAACAACATTTTTTTCGGGTAAATAACCAAAAAATCGGCTGTCATTACTATTATCACGATTATCTCCTAATACAAATAAGTAGCCATTAGGAACTTGTCGCTCTTGCATAAAGCGAGAAAAGGGTTGCTTTAATTTGGTTGTATTAATGTAAAGTTGCGGAGAGGGCTTACCATTAATGTAAACAATAAAGTTTTCAATACGAATCCGATCACCTGCTTTAGCAATTAAGCGTTTAATAAAATGTGTTTTCTTTTTATCAGGATATAAAAAAACAATCACATCCCCCCGTTTGAATTTTTTCTCATCATAGCCTTGAGCAGAGACATAAATAAAATCACCAGGTACCAAAGTCGGTTGCATAGAGCGACTAGGAATACGGTATATATCAAAACCAAAAACACGTGCTCGAATATTAGTTGAGGCGGTATGAAAAGGGTTTATGGAATAAGCCATAACACCAAAAAGAAGTGAAATGATGATTAACAGGCTGAAAAACCAAAGTACCTTAATTTTTCTGGTCATGGAGGGTGTCTTATTTTAGAAGTGAAGCGGATTATCTCACTCTTCCTCCCTATTAAGCAATGGATTACATTTCAATGTAATGTTTAGGAGTGCATACCTTCTTATTATTTCTAATGAAGCTTAGAGTTTAAAAGTGGGTATGAACAGTACACTTGCTATAACATCTAGTTGTCATGAAATCAGATATTTCATTCAAAAAAGGTGATTAATACATAAGTTAACCTTATCAATTAGAATAAGGTTTCTAGGGCAATCGCACTTAAATTTAGTTGACTTTAATGAACATTGTAAAATCAGCAAGTTACAAGGTTCGTGATTCGTGATTTTGCGAATAAATATAATTCACGAATTTTAAAATTATGTGAATTGTAAGTAATTGATTTTACAAGCCACTAATTTAAGTGCGATTGCCATAACCTCTCTCCTCACGCTCATCCAACTCTAAAATAATATCTTCAATGGCATCACGATAGTCTTTTGGCTGTTGCCATAAGCCTCGTTGCATGGCTTCTAGTAATCGCTCTGCCATTTCTTTCATGGCTTGTGGATTGTTTTGTTGCAAGAAGGCTTTATTTTGGGTATCAAGTAGATAGCTCTCGCTGACTTTCTCGTATTGATAGTCTTTGATTAAATCGGTGGTGGCATCGTAGGCAAATAGGTAGTCAACGGTGGCTGCCATTTCAAAAGCGCCTTTGTAGCCGTGGCGTTGCATGCCTTTTATCCATTTTGGATTCAGCACCCGCGCTCGAATCACTCTATTTAATTCTTCTTGCAGTGTTCT
>JALVDG010000126.1 GCA_027009095.1 Thiotrichaceae bacterium | reverse complement strand
GTAAAATATCGACTCCTGCAACATTCAACCCTAATATTTTCGCTGATCGAACCGCAGTAGAGCGTTCCTCGGGGGTAATTTTTATCAATCTTGAGGAGCCTCCTCGATGCAAATTAGAACGAAATTCACCATCTTTTGCTTTACGCTCCATTGCTGCAACCACTTTATTACCAATCACAAAACAGCGAATATCCGTCCCTTTAGCCTCTTCAATATATTCTTGTACTAAAATATTCGCATGCAAGCCCATAAAGGCTTCAATAACACTACTTGCGGCTTGTTTTGTCTCGGCTAATACTACCCCTATACCCTGTGTCCCTGAAAGTAATTTGATGACCAAAGGAGCACCACCGACCATATGAATTAAATCTTCAATTTCATCAGGACGGTTAGCAAAACCAGTAACAGGTAGACCTATCCCCTTACAAGATAACATTTGCAATGAGTGCAATTTATCTCTTGAGCGGGTAATACCCACTGATTTATTCAGCGTATGAACCCCCATCATTTCAAACTGCCGAACTACTGCTGCCCCATAAAAACTAACAGAAGCACCGATACGAGGTATGACAGAGTCGATATCATTAAGTTCATGACCATGCAAATGAATGGTTGGCTTATGAGGTGTTATATTCATATAACAACGCAAAAAGTCGATGACAACTGCTCGATGCCCACGGTCTTTTGCCGCTTCTACAAGTCGTTGTGTAGAATAGAGATTTTTATTACGGGAGAGAATAGCAATTTTCATAATAGTTTCCTTTATACAATTATGAGACTAATTTAGATGCCAAGATAAAATTTGGTTATGTAGCGGAAAAACTCAGAACTCACTTACCCATGACGTACTTCAGAGGAATACCTCATTCCTTCAATAAAGAAGATCCTTCTCTCGTTTATTGACTATCGAAGCATAAAGACTTTCTATTTCTGATGCACAAATATCATTACCCCCTGCTAAATAAGATCGAGAAGGGTTAATAAGAAGATGTTTATACTGACGTAATGCCTGACGACCTATCAACATTCTAAAACGCATTTTATCTCGATCTGTCAGCGTAATTTCGATGGGCAGAGTATGTTTTCCTATTGATAAATGACTTTGTATTACATAACGCTTTTCCCATATGCCCCCCGAGTTACATACTGCACGCTCATCAAGCAAAGGTGCTTCACACTCTACAACTAGCTCTCTATTACGTTGAATCGGATGTAGTAAAAACTTTACCGTATCACCTCCTTTTCGCCTGATTCTTTCTACCTTAAAGGCATGTAAAGCCGATGTTCTGGCTCCTGTATCAATTTTTGCTTTAATAGCAGGAAGATTTAAATCAGGCAACGCAACCCACTCACGCCAGCCCATATATTTTTTATTCAAAAGAGTCTCTCCTTGAGAAAGCTATTTTTAAGGTGAGAAGAAATAGCTTGGTGATAATCATGTAATAGCGGGTGCTACTACAGAAAAAAATTGAACAACCCTCTAAACCTAGTCTAGATTCTAAAAAACAACAATTTAATCTCCTTATAGCTAAAGAGTGTTGCTATTAATTCTTAAAATATGAGAATAGTTAAATTTAAGCAGTTATACCGTTAAGGCTAAATATAGTGATACAAATGTAATATAATGGGTTACTTGGTGGTTAAAACTTGAATTCGTGACGTCAATGTGGATTCAGGTAAAATTAAGAGAGATGGATACTGTCTAAGGTTCACTTCTAAAGACTAAATTATTTAAGAACTTTCTACTTCTAGTCTTGTCTTTCAACTAATTTACCCCCATGCTAAGGAGGTTGATTTATAGAGCTATTGCTAAGGGGCTATAACTCTAAAAACTAAAAACCAATTACGGCTTAAGCTATTGTTTTATCCAAGGTAAAAAGTTAACCAGTAGAACTTCACGGCACTATCTGTATAACTTATCATCTCCGAAAAACAATAATGCAGATCATTTTCGCTATCTAAAATGAATGTTCACCATAATCGTGCCGATAAAACCTATAAATTCCGTTAAAACGGGGAGAACAGAAATATCATGATTGGAGCAGTTGCCAGAAAAATATTCGGCAGTCGCAATGACCGTCTTGTCAAAGCATACTTACAAACAACCAAAAAAATAAATGCTTACGAAAAAGAATATTCCGCATTAAGTGATGAGCAGTTACAGGCGAAAACACCCGAGTTTAAAACACGTTTAAAAAAAGGCGAAACATTAAATAGCTTGGTACCAGAAGCCTTTGCGGTTGTACGTGAAGCCAGTGTCCGCGTCTTGAACATGCGCCACTACGATGTACAGATGATTGGTGGCATGGTGCTAAATGACGGCAAAATAGCCGAAATGAAAACAGGTGAAGGTAAAACACTGGTTGCTACATTAGCCGTCTACTTAAATGCACTTGAAGGCAAAGGCGTTCATGTTATTACGGTAAATGACTACCTCGCACAGCGTGATGCAGGAACCATGTCGAAGCTATACGGCTTTCTTGGTCTTAGTACAGGCGTTATTGTCAGCCAGCTCTCTCACGAAGAACGTCAAGCGGCCTACGCTTCAGATATTACCTATGGAACAAATAATGAGTTCGGATTCGATTATCTACGTGACAATATGGCGTTCACTTTAGAAGAACGTGTACAGCGTGGTTTACACTTTGCTGTTATCGATGAGGTTGACTCCATTCTTATCGACGAGGCCAGAACACCACTTATTATTTCAGGTCAAGCAGAAGACTCATCTGATCTTTACACTGCTATTAATTCCATTGTACCTAAATTAACCGCGCAACCTATTGGTGATGAAGAAGCCCCAGGTGACTACAGCATTGATGAAAAATCAAAGCAAGTATTTCTCACCGATGAAGGACATGAACACGCCGAAAACTTACTTCGTGAAGCAGGTATTTTAGACAAAGATGCCAGCCTATACGATACTGCCAGCATATCAATCCTTCATCACCTAAACTCCGCACTACGTGCCAATGCATTATTTGAACGAAATGTTGATTACATTATTAGCAATGGCGAAATCGTTATCGTTGATGAATTTACAGGTCGTACAATGCCTGGCAGACGTTGGTCAGACGGCTTACATCAAGCCATTGAAGCCAAAGAAGGCGTAGAGATCAAGCCAGAAAATCAAACAATGGCTTCCATTACCTTCCAAAATTACTTCCGCTTATACAAAAAGCTATCAGGTATGACAGGTACAGCGGACACCGAAGCGTTTGAATTAAATGATATATACAATCTTGAAGTAGTAGTCATACCCACACATAAGCCAATGATTCGTGAAGATGGCAACGACTTAATTTATATGTCAGAGGAAGAAAAGTACGATGCTATTGTCAAAGATATTCAACACGCAACCGAAAAACAGCAACCCGTATTAGTGGGTACAGCCTCAATAGAAACCTCTGAATTACTCTCTGGTTTACTCACGAAAAACAAGATAAAACATGAAGTTTTAAATGCAAAACAACATGAGCGTGAAGCACACATTATCGAAAATGCAGGTCGCCCTGGTGCAGTTACCATTGCAACCAATATGGCAGGTCGAGGCACCGATATTGTACTAGGTGGCTCTCTCGATGCGGCTATTCGCGAACTAGGTGATAATCCTGATCCAAAAGCCGTTGAAGCCGCTAAAGCCGACTGGCAAAAAAGACACGATACGGTTCTAAAAGCAGGTGGTTTACATATTATCGGTACAGAGCGTCATGAATCTCGTCGTGTTGACAATCAGCTTCGTGGTCGTTCTGGTCGTCAAGGTGATCCTGGTTCTTCACGTTTCTTCTTATCATTAGAAGATAACCTGATGCGTATCTTTGCTTCGGATAAGGTAAAATCCATTATGCAACGCCTAGGTATGGAAAAAGGTCAGGCGATTGAAGCAAAAATTGTCTCTAAATCAATCGAGAATG
>JALVDG010000125.1 GCA_027009095.1 Thiotrichaceae bacterium | reverse complement strand
GACAACATCCATAATGATTAAAGAAACCGATATTATCTACTCCGTCGATACACTTTGAGGGTATTATTCGCAAGATTGAGCAAACTCATAATAAAAACAAGACAAGGAGTCTATCTTTAAAGATAGCTCCTTTGCTTTATAACCACTTCTTTATGAAGTGGTTTCTTTAACTATAAGATCTAGGTGATTGCTTAATTGCTACAATTAAGTTAGTACCTATTTTTAAACGAGAATTCTTCATGCCATTTAAGCGCATTAGCTTTGCTACTGTCGTACCGTGTTTTAAAGCAATTTTATAAAGATTATCACCAGAATTAACGTGATACTTTATTATTTGCTTTTTCACAATTTGAGCTTTCTGTTTAACACGATAAGACTTAGATTTTTTCTGTTTTAATGGTGTATAACGAGCTATTGTCACTTTTTCTTCTGAGCTACGCTTAATTGACTCGCGTAAATTAACCGCATATTTTCGCGGTATTATAATCTGTCGAGAGAACTTTGGCTTAGTGATACCATCTTTTAAAGCAGAGTTTAAACTGATTAAAACAGACGGTTTTATATTGGCAGTACGAGCCACACGACGTAAATCGAGAATTTTATTAACAGGAGCTTGAACCAAGGTTATTTTATTTTCCACAGAAGGTAAGCGTAAACCATAAGATTGGGGTCTCTCTAGCACTTCTTTATAAGCTAATAAACGTGGTATAAGCTCTCTCGTTTCTAATGGTAAATCAAGACTCCAATAATCGGTTCGCGAACCTAAACGACGGTTCTTCGCTCTTTCTTTGTGAATTTTATCAGCACCTATATTATAAGCTGCAAGTGTTAAATACCAATCACCTTTAAACTCTTTATTAAGCTTTTGCAGATACGTCAATGTTGCGCGAGTAGCAGCAAACACATCTAAACGAGCATCATAATTAGCTGCTTGCTTTAAACCTAATATTTGTCCTTTTTTAGAACTAAGCTTCCATATTCCTGCTGCATCAGAGTGAGATGAAGAATGATTCACATAGGCACTTTCTACCATTGGTAAAAAAACTAACTCTGTCGGCATGTTTCGACGCTTTAGCTCATCAAAAATAAAATACAAATACTTACTCGAACGAGAAAACATCTGATTTAATCGCTCAGGGCTACGCTCATATTCTTTTAAAACCCTTTGCACAATAAAATTTTGCACTCCACTTTCTAAGCGATATCCCGTTTTAATTCGTGACCATAAATTACTTCTTTTAATATTCGAAGAACTAGAACGATTATCAACTGACGCAGAATATAGACGATTCACCTCACGCTCAAAAGCTGTTGTGTTGATAGGTGAGGTGCTACGGTTGATCGTCGCTTGTTTTCTTCTAGCAACTACCTTTCGTACTACTCGCTTCTTTTGATAAACAGCATGTTTAACTTGAGGGCGCGTAATTACCCGCTTCTTAGGCTTAAATCCTACGTTTGAATGAATACCAAGACCTAGTTTTAGAGCCAGTGCATTTATTTCATTATCTAGTTGCTGCGCTTTCGCAACTTTTAACGTTGCTGCTTTACGAAGCTGGAGCTTCTGAATATTTATTTTGCTATCTAATCGCTGCTCTTTTGCATGCCTAATTGCTGCTTTACGAAACCGAAGCGGTGAACTATTTTTCTGAAAATTAGAAGATGAGTACTTATACGATATATGATGCACAACCACTTCTGTGTTTTCATTATCAACCGCTCTAGTTTTTATCGTTGAAACGGCGCTACAACCAGTCCCTACTAATAGTGGTAATGCGGACGATATGGCTAAAGCCAAACGCTGTCTTTTAATCATTTTAATCCCCTTAAATCAAACCCATACTTTTTCAAGCCACCTGTTATCAGAATATTTATACTTTTATTTATTATATCTTGATAAATATACAACTATTATTGTTGTTTTTTTAGCTTAATTGAAGCTTAACACAGAGACATTCAAAGATAAATTAGAACTTATCTCGCATAGAATTAACTTATAATTATTAAAATAAAGTGGTGACTTATTTTTTGCTATAGCTTAAGGTACGTTACAAATTACAACAGCCCTTAATGGTGCGCTATAACCTTCGATTGTTTTATTTTTATCATTAGGATCAAGAAAATCAGAGAGTGATTCGTAAGTCATCCACTCAGTACTACGTTGCTCCTCAGTACTTGTTTGGTTGATATCAACAACTCGAATATTGATGAAACCAACCCGTTGCAACATACGCTTTAATAAATCAATAGAGGGGATAAACCATACATTACGCATTTTAGCGTAGCGGTCTTCAGGAATAAGCAGTGATTTTTCATCACCTTCAATAATAAGCGTTTCTAAGACCAACTCACCACTAGGGCGTAGAAAATAACGTAACTCCTGTAAATGAGTAATTGGAGATAGGCGGTGATATAAAACGCCCATAGAGAAGACAGTATCAAAGCCTTTACCCCGGTACTCTCGTGTAAAAGCGGGTAGCTCTTCCCCCTTAAAGGGTAACAAGTGAATGGGTAAGTTATTCCCAGCATAGTGCTTCATAATATGAAACTGAGATAAAAAAAACTGACTAGGATCAGCACCCACCACCAGTTTCGCACCTTCCCCTAACATACGCCACATATGATAGCCATTGCCACAACCAATATCTAAAACTAAACGATTTTTTAATGGCGCAATATGAGCTTGTACGCGTTGCCACTTCCAGTCTGACCGCCACTCTGTATTTATATGAATACCAAATAGCTCATAAGGCCCTTTACGCCATGGGTGAAACTGCTTCAATATCTCATATAGTTTAACATATTGCTCATCACTACAGTCTTCACGATAACCAAAACGTACCCTATCGGTATTAATATCAATACTTGAAACATGAATATCAGGCAAGCTTGAAAGTAAAGTCTGCCACTCTTCCCTTTTACCATGAAAACGTTGTTCAAAAACATTATCAAGCTGGACGTGTAAACGCTCAACCCAAAAAGCGAGATTTGTTTTTTCTAAGTCTCGATATAAAGATTCAAATTTAATCATAGGCATGGGGTTATTGCTTTAAAGCAATAAGGGAGGAAAAATTAAAGGCTTGAAACCATTGATATGTTTTAAAAAAACCTGCTTCTATCAAACGTCGTTGGTGGACTTGCAAAGTATCAGGAATCAGTACATTTTCTATTGATGCACGCTTTTGACTAATTTCTAAATCACTGTAGCCATTCGCACGTTTAAATTCGTGATGCCAATCAATAAACAGTTGATTCACCTCACTATCATTATCAATTAATTTCTCTGAGAGAATCAATATTCCACCGCTATTCAAGCCCTGATAAATATTTTTTAATAAGGATAAACGTGTTTCAGGTGGCAAAAATTGCAGGGTAAAGTTTAGCAGTACAACAGAAGCATTTTCTATTGCCACATTTTGGATATCATCACATATTAATTTTAACGATGTGGTAGGCATATGACGTTTTAGCGTTGACTCACAACGCTTAATCATCGCCGATGAATTATCCACACAAATATATTCTAAGGATAACTCTCTGGTTTGACGATGCACCGATAACGTCGCCGCCCCTAACGAGCATCCTAAGTCATAAACCCTTGTATTATCCTGAGCATAAACTCGTGCTAATACACCTAGCATGGGGATAATATTCTCATAACCAGGAATAGATCGACGTAGCATATCGGGGAAAACATCGGCAACCGCATCATCGAAAGAAAAATCTGCTACAGTATTTTGAGCGACAGAAAACAAATCATCTTGTTTCACGCTAAAGAGCCTCTGATGAAGATAATTTTACTTAATTGTAATTTGCTCAAGCAACTACTCCGCCTGCCATTTAGTATCCGCTGCTAAACGTTCGTATTTAATATGTTCAGCGGTGCGCCTACCTGCATCAGCTCCCATAAAATAGAGGTA
>JALVDG010000124.1 GCA_027009095.1 Thiotrichaceae bacterium | reverse complement strand
GAATGGTGGGCAGATCATCTAAAAAATATTTTTAACATCATATCCAATTTAGAAATAGAATTTGAGACTCACTACCATCATTTTTTTATGCCTACGATAAGAGGTGCAGAAACTGGTAGTAAAAAACGTTACGCAGGGGTGATAAAAAAACAGGGTGAGATGCAGATGGTATTTAAAGGCTTAGAAACCGTGCGTACCGACTGGACTTTATTAGCACGAGAATTTCAGAAAGAATTATACCGCCGTATTTTCTTTGATGAACCTTTTATTGATTATGTAAAAGAAACCAACGATAAATTATGGCGAGGGGAGTTGGACGATAAATTAATGTATATCAAACGTCTACGCCGTCCTTTGGAAACTTATAAAAAAACTCAGTCGCCCCAAGTAAAAGCCGCCTTAAAAATGAAAAAGCCGTCTAAAGTGATTAAATATATTATTACCCTAGAGGGTGCAGAGCCGATAGAAAATAAGCCGAAAAATATTGATTATCAGCATTATAGCGACAAGCAACTAGCACCTGTAGCAGATAGTATTTTACGTTTTAAAGACACTAGCTTTGAGTTAATTACACAAAGACAAATGGATGTTTTTTCTTAGCTAATGTCATTACAAGCAATGTACAAAAATATACTTACGTTAGTTTTAGCACGAAAGTTTGTTTTAGTGTCTTTAGATTGCAGAGCAATAGTGCTTTGTCCAATAGTTAAACGTTGAGATGGTCTATTAAATTTACAGCTAGACTGTGGCTCAATTTGTATCGCCCCATGACCTACAGTAAGAATATTAATTTTACCTTTTAAGTGTTTATTTGAAATTGCACTTTTTGCAGGTAAAGCGTATAGATAACCATTAATTTTTTTATCTGAAAAAATACTACATTTTTGGGGAGTACCAGAATTTAATGTATTTTGAATCATTAGAGAGCGTAAATTTTTATACTGCTTTTTTTTAATCGTTTGGCGGTAAAAATATTCAGCAAACTGTTTTAATATCAAGGTGCATTTTTGTGATTGTCCATACTTATTATAAGTATGACTAATAGATACATATAAGCGCATAAAATCACGGCTTAAACTATTTTGTAGTAAGGTTTGGTCGGTATATCTCCGTTCGCCCATTTTGACACATCTCCTTGTGGTTTAGAGGTAAATTATTCGTCATAGATGTAATCACTTAATAAGGAAAATTCCATTTTTCTTATTAGTTTTTATGATATCAATATATACAGGTATTAGTAAAATTAATCAAAGATTATTTAGATAAATCTTTTACTAAGTAGAGCTTTGCATGTTTTTTAGATAATTTACACTGATATTTTGCTACAAACTATAATTTCCTCTTTTATGTAAAGACTTACCCTAAACCATTTGCTTCTAGATAGTCTAGTTCATTTTCTTGTTGCCGTTGCATCCAGTTCTTTAATTGCTCATTTCCTACACCATGACTTCTTAATACTGCGGCAGCAGTGTCAAGTCCTCTGGGGAAGCTTTGCTCAATAATGGCTTGCATACCTAAAGTTAAAAATTGCTCTCTTTCTGTTTTGTTTTTAACAGATACAAGTAGCGATAAATTGGGATAGCGTTCTTTAACAATGGGAGCAAGCTCCTTTGCAATTGAGTAATTTGCAAAAGTAACAACAATCATATCGGCATGAGAAAATTTAACGGTATCCATTAAACGTAAATCAGTCGCATCTCCAAAGCCAACTATATAACCTTTAGTCGAAGCATCAACAAAACAACTGTGATGGTACTCGATACCTTTATACGAAATTCCAAAGCTATTTAGTCCATCGGCAATACGTTGTCCTACTTCGCTCATGCCGATAATAATGACCGTAGCCTCTGTGTTTTTAGCTTCTTTACTAGGAGATGTTTCTTCTTCCCAATTTTTATCGGCTTGGTATTGCGATATTTTATTACCTAATGCAACGCTTAAAGGGGTAAGTACCATACTGCCTGCAACCGCAGTTATTAAAATAGAGGCTTTCTCACTACCAAGTGCAGTTTGTAAGGCAGGCATGGCAAAGATAACAAAGGCAAATTCACTACCCTGTGCGAGTAATATGCCCATTGAAAAAGCCCCGTTTGTTGATGCTTTTAGGATTTTTGCTGATGCATAAATAAGCGATATTTTTATTAGCATAAGAAGAATCGCAACACCAATTATTTTCCACCACAGCTCGATAATAATCGGCGTATTGAGTGACATACCAACGGTAATAAAAAAGAAACCGAGAAGTAAGCCTCTAAATGGGCTAATTTCTGTTTGTATAAGATGACGATAAGGCGTTTCAGAAATAATCATTCCCGCTAAAAATGCACCCAGCGTAAGCGATAAACCCAGCACGCCAGTTGCGGCTGCTGTTGCCAAAACAATTAATAATGCAACAGCGGTAAATATCTCGTTATCTCTAAGTCGAGCGATAAGTTTAAACAAAGGACCAATTAAATAATGTCCAATTAGTATAGCAGCGACAAAAGCCGCGAGTGCTTTTAAGGCAGCATGACCAATAATACTACCGAGTGCTACTGTAGGGTCTTCCATCGAATGGACTAAAATAAGTAAGAAGATGGCACACACATCTTGGAAGATAAGTACCGCTGTAGACGATATTGCAACAGGGCTATGTTGTTGATTTTGATCGGCTAATATTTGGGCGACAACGGCAGTTGATGATAATGCAAGGGTAACACCAATAATAATGGCAATATCAACCTCAAGGTTCATTAGAATAGCAATAACAGCAAAGGCAGCAGTGCAAAGGATGATTTGTAAAGGACCTAAGCCTAAAATATCTTTGCGGGCATCCCAAATATGTTGCAAAGAAAAATGTAGCCCAATATCAAATAATAAAAAGACAACCCCCAACTCTGCTAGTAGATGAGTTGTATTATCCTCCTCTATCCAGCCAAAACCATGTGTGCCTATAATCATTCCTGCAATTAAATACCCCACAATAGGGCTCATACGCAGAGGGCGTGTAACCGCAATAGCTAGTACACCAGCAAATAAGAGAATAATAACGGGAAGGAGGGTGTGTAGTGCTTCCATAACAATCCTTGTGGAAAACTAAAGGATATACATGATATAGGCTAGAGTGTGATGACTTATATAATAACGACAAACTTAAGGAATGCTCCCTCTTCTGGGTATAAGCTTAGAGTGTCAACGTTATTTTATATGTGTGCCTAAGCAGGAAGAAAAGGACAGGTCAAAATAAATCAGGCTATATCAAGTATATCATTGGCTAAAAAATTGCCATACTATACCTTATGATGACTGATAATTTAGAAGTTTTTTTGATGGTAAAAGCAGATATAGACTTTCACCGCTTTTATCGGGAGATGACATCTCTGAAAAACTACATGGTTACATATCCCAAATTCTAACAGGTTCTTCAATGTCTGCTTTTATAAAACTAACCAACTCTTCCCACGACTGTCTACCAACCGCTTTTGTTATCATCCGACCTTGAGGAGATATAATAATAGTCGTCGGAGTCGCAATTACGTCCTTAAAAATCTTAGTGATATTCGCCTGCCCAGGAACAATAGTATAATTGAATTTATAACGAGCCATTGCAGCTCTGACTTCTTGATTTGTTTCGCCACCAAAACTTATTCCGAGGAGAGTAACCTTATCTTTGTACTTTTGTTGAAAGCGAATAAGTGTAGGAATTTCTTTGCGACAAATATCACAATAACCAGCCCAAAAATTAAGAAAAAGCCATTTGCCTCGATAATCGTTTAAATGATGCGCCTTATTATCAATGTCTTTAAAGTAAATATTTGGCACTATCTGATTTTCTTTTAAAGGAGAAGCATTTGTTGTTAGCGGATTAAGTGCAAAGCTAAATAAAAGCATAATAATGCTTAATTTAGGGAAGACATGTAAAAGAGTGTTCATATAATTAAC
>JALVDG010000123.1 GCA_027009095.1 Thiotrichaceae bacterium | reverse complement strand
ATGCCGCAGAAGCATTATCAGGTGGAGCTTATGGTGCTAAGAATAAGGCGATGTTTTCTAAAGCAGTAAAAGTGACGACCTTCTGGGCTTTTATCACCGCCTTATTGTTTAGTTTATTTTACACATTATTTGGCGAAACAATTATTCATGCGATGACTTCCATCAGTGAGGTAGCTAAGAGTGCAGAGCAATATTATTTTTGGATTATAATCGCCCCCATTATTGCAATGTGGAGCTATCAAATGGATGGCGTGTATATTGGCGCAACCGAAACACGTTTAATGCGCAATACTGTCGGTATTGCGCTTGCTGTGTATATTACCTTAGTTTTGCTCTTTGTTCCTAGCGGTGGAAATCATATGCTCTGGGCATGTTTAATGTTATTTTTATTATTACGCGGCTTGGGGCTGATCTATTATTATCCTCGGCTGTTGAGTCGATTGAGATAAACTGTTTGATGTTATCGCTGCTGAGTTTTCAGGATAATAATTTTCTTTAAACGAGGTGAACTCAAAATCTTGCAGTAAGCGTTCGAGTTTAGGCGCAACAGAGGCGCGTTTTACAAATTGAGTGATTAACCATTTTTTAGGTATGTTTTTATACAGCTTTTTAATTTCTGCTAATTCTCCCGTATCAACCTCGTAAGGGTGCATATAAAATACTGCATCTTTATCATACTGATCTCGAAAGTATTTAGTCAGTGCGTAGGGGAATAGGCGAAAATATCCACCACCAAAAAAAGGTAGCTTTTTGCCTGCAACATTAATATGTGTCAGATAATGCTCATCAAGTCCAAATTTTGTAAAGGTATCTAGGGAATATTTTTTGGTGATTTTATATTTCCACACAGGAATCGAGAATAGGGAAGAGTCATAGCGCAACCCTTGTGTTGCTAGTGCTTCACAAAAATAATCGAAGACATCTTCATTGATCGAAAAATTAGGTGCACGATAGCCGATGACTTTCACACCGCCTATATCCTCTAAAATCTTCACCGACTGCTCTATTTCTTGATGAACCTCACTTGCTGTCATTGCATCGATATTGCCATGGCTCATACCGTGTGATGCAACTTCATGCCCTTCTTTTATTATGCGATGAATTAGCGCAGGGAACTTTTCCGCAACATTGGCTAGCGTAAAAAAAGTCGCCTTGGTTTTGTTTGCAGCGAGAATATCCAGCACTTGCATGGTATTTGCGTAGACACGATCAGATAGGGGGTTGCTACGATTTAAAACAGACTGTGGCCAGTCTTCAACATCAACAGAGAAAATCATAATAGTGTTTGTTTATTTTAATTATTGGGGAATTAAATAATAAGCAAGTAAAGAGTATTTATCACTTAATAACAGAAGGATGGAAAGGAAAATTGATAAAAGGATGATCAACAACTGTTTAGATTATGCTCTATTTTATTCGAGTTCAAGACAAAAGGGCGGAGTTCATCTGTATAAATAAGCACTTTTAACGAAGAAATTGGGCAAAATAGAGTGCAAGCTGAGTGGTTACTTGAAATGTCTGATAAATGGGTAATATCTTCGGTGTTAATATCTATCTAAATAACCTAATATAGCTTGTTTTTTTGTAGGGTCTTTATTGTAATGGATATTTTACAAGCGATTATTCTTGGGATAGTCGAAGGTGCAACAGAGTTTTTACCTGTTTCATCAACAGGTCATTTAATTGTTGTTAGTCAGTGGTTGGGTATTGAGCAAACCAAGGTAAATATAGCCTTTGAGGTGATTATACAACTCGCTGCTATTCTTGCCGTTATTGCTAACTACAGTGATAAATTTACCTTTAAACATGCCGCTCTATGGACGAAGGTTTTCATTGCCTTTTTACCGCTTGCAATTATTGGTTTCATCTTTAAAGACCAAATCGAAGCCTTGTTTTTAAGTAAAACCGTTGTACCTATCATGTTTATTGTTGGTGGTATTGTGTTTTTGGTGCTGGAGTTTTTTCATAAAGAAAGTAATGAGAGAACCAAAACAGTTGATGATGTAAGTTACACACAAGCGGCATGGATTGGTTTTGCACAAATTTTTGCTTTAATTCCAGGTACTAGCCGTGCAGGATCAACGATTGTCGGTGCTTTATTAGTTGGTTTAAGTCGAAAAGCGAGTGCAGAGTTCTCATTTTTATTAGCACTGCCTGTTATGGCTGCAACCAGTGGTTATGCCTTCTTAAAACACTATCATGATTTTATGAATGCTAACTGGATGCCATTACTCGTTGGATTTATTACAGCATTTATTATTGCCTATCTTACAATGCGATTATTTATACGCTTTTTAAATAACTTCACGTTTGTAAGCTTTGGTATTTACCGTATTGTCTTTGGTGCATTTTTATTGTCTTTATTAGTTTAATAAATGTAACTACTCAGCTTGCACTCTATTTTGCCCGATTTCTGCGTTAAAAGTGCTCATTTATACTCATAAACTCCGCCCTTTTGCCTTAAACTCAAATAAAATAGAGCGCAATCTGAGCAGTTACTAATGAATAAGGTGGGAACTGGATATTTTTAGATAAAAGTATCCAGTGGTAGCCTGTGTTGAGATACGAAATACGGGGGTGTCATCTGATATTCTATGCACGTTCCTTCGTTAAAGTTTTGTATCTTAACCTTTGTCATCTTTATTAGACCTTGTATTTTCTTTTATTAAGGGGATAGACTCACGGCTTGCTTCTTCTCTTATTGCATAAGCACGACCAAGTGTTGTCAGCTCATTTTGTCCAATGGCACTTTCCAATTCATTAATGCGCTGATTAAAACTATCGGTATAGCTAGATTCATCAGATATTTTTTCATTTGCCGACTTTTTTAGGCGAGGGTCTCCAGGAATAATAAGGTCTGAGACTACTGGTATTAATATATTTTCGTTTGAGTTAGGCATGAGACGGGGGACTCGCTGTAACTACGGAAGTTTATAATATTTTAAAGTATAGCCTCTGTTTTTATAAAATGTATAACGTTCACGACCAGCGGCTAAAATTGTTTCAGACTGATCAATAATTTCTGCCATTTTTGTAAAGCGAGAGAAAAAGTCGGGGCATTGATTTGAAAGGTTAATCAGGTAATCACAGTTTTTAATTGGCTCGTAATCACTTGCGATAGTAACTGCTTCTTCCGTATCGTCTGTAATTTGGCTTGTATGTGGAATAAAGCTGGTTTCATTCCATGTCCAGAGTATTTCATCCATCTGTCTTGTTGTGCTGAAACTATCGGTATGAATGTGTACAGCCAAGTTATGTTGTCGTGCTTTTTCCACAATACGGCAAGCTAAAAGTAGCCTACTGCGTAGTGTGTTATTACTGCCGACATAGAAACTAATTTCTGTCATTGTTATTTAATTTATTTATGTATTGTTAGCTTTGTAGGCTTTATTAATTAAATATTGTGATAGCAAGGGAACAGGGCGACCTGTAGCATCTTTTCCTGTCCAAGCAGTACCTGCAATATCTATATGTGCCCATGTATAATCTTTTGTAAATTCAGATAAGAAACAAGCTGCCGTGATAGTTCCAGCAGCACGTCCACCAATATTACCAATATCGGCACATGAACTTTTTAATTGTTTACGATAAGAGTCATTCATTGGGAGTTGCCATGCTTGGTCATCGATTTCCTTACCTGCATCCATAATATCTTTTGCAAGCTCATCGCTATTGGAAAGTACCGCAGATATTTGATGTCCTAACGCAACAATGCATGCACCTGTTAAGGTTGCAGTATCAATGACTATTTCTGGATTATATCGACCAACATAAGTCAGGGCATCACAAAGCACTAATCGTCCTTCTGCATCTGTATTAAGAATTTCAATGGTCTTCCCCGACATGGAGGTAACAATATCACCGGGTTTTGATGCTTTACTACCTGGCATATTTTCTGCTGTTGCTAGTATGGCGACAATATTAA
>JALVDG010000122.1 GCA_027009095.1 Thiotrichaceae bacterium | reverse complement strand
CTGCCGATTCACCATGTACAAATACGGGAGCCTGGCTTCTTGCTAGCTTAGTGATGGTTGCCTTAAGCTGAGCGATACTGGCAGATTCTCCTAGTATTGGATCACTTTTTTTATACTCACTCTGCGTTACATTTTCGCCATTATCTGCATTGTCTGATAACTTCAGTGCGGTCTGTACTAAGTCACGTAATTTAGTTAAATCAACAGGCTTAGAAACAAAGTCATAAGCCCCCGCTTTTAAGGCTTCAACTGCAGCCTCCATACTTCCAAAAGCAGTAATAACCGCGATAGGGATATGAGAATGGTCTCGTTGAATATAACGCACTATGTCAATACCCGATCCATCAGGTAATTTCATATCGGTTAAACACAAATCAGGTTTGAAATTTTGAATACCAAGCATTGCATCTTTAACTGTACCCGCAGTGGCTGTATCCAAGCCCATACGTAACAAAGTTATTTCCAAAAGCTCGCAAATATCGGGCTCGTCATCAATGATTAATACACGTTGTTGTTGCGCCATATTTCTTCTTCTTTATTTTATAGACTCTTTTAACTAACCTTATTAAATACCTGCTTGACCTGAGGATGAAACCAAGATTTTTTAAAATCTCGTGCTAAACCTATATCTTAGCCTCGGTTATCCACATTGAAGTCACGGATTCAGGTATTAGTTAAATTATTTTTATTTGTATGGGTAAAAATAACCCTAAAACAACTCCCTCCCGCAGGCAGTCGAATATATTCTAAGCATGCATTGTTTGTTAAACACAATTCTCTTGCCATAAATAAGCCTAAGCCTGTACCTTGCGTTCTACTCGTTGTAAAAAAAGGTTCAAATAAACGTTCTTGATGCTCTTCACTTACTCCAACACCATTATCGATAACATTTAACATCATCGTTTTAGTTCGTACCCTTAAACTACAATTGATCGCCAACTTTAAATTCTTAGGATCTTTGCAAGCATACTTCACAGCATTACGACAAAGATTCCATAATACTTGATGAAAATGTGTCAAGTCGAATTTCACTTCAGCATCAATGGGGTCAACAAATAAACTAATTTGTTTATCATTCAGACCAGATTGCATTGCAAAATCATGAATAAATTCATTGAGCCATGTTTGTAAATGTATCGTTTCTTTTTTTGGACTCTTTTTTCTTGATAAATTTAATACGCTTTCAATCGTCACATTCATTCTTTTTGAATTTGACTGAATAATTTGTACCATTCGCGTATCAGCTTTATCTAATTCTCGTGACTCTGACAATAACTGTGCTGCATGACTAATTGCACCGAGAGGATTACGAATTTCATGTGCAATATTTGCTGTCAACTGCCCTAGGGAGGCCATTTTCACCTCCTGCTGCTTTTCTCTCTGTTCAGTAATATCATCCAAATAAATCAATGAAGTCCCCTTAGTACGCGAACCAAGTTGCGACAAACGAAAGCTCAACTCGGTGGTTTGCCAATGCTTAATATCGTACGTTACTACTTTAGGACATATATGCTTAAACCAGTGTTGCAAATGGACATTTAACTCTGGAGCCAATGATTTTAAAGGCTGACTACGCCAATTATCAGGTCGCCCTAACATCTCCCAAGCTCTAGGATTCATATGTCGAATCACCCCTGAGCGTTCTACCACTAAAATGCCCATCTGTAGCTGATCTAAAATAGATTGATTCAACTGAGATAAATTAGCTATATCCAAGCCTCTTTTCTTTGCTAAAGCTGCTGTTTTTGATGCTTTTTCTAACCAGTCACCAGCCAGCCAAGATGCCATCAATATAAAAAAAGACAACAATCCTGCATGTGTCAATTGAGAAGAATCGATACCTACTTTATTTTGCAAATAAACTTGCACCGACAATAAAGCAATCACACTGACAGCAGAAAGAAAAAGTGAATGCGAACCTGGTT
This sequence comes from Thiotrichaceae bacterium, assembly GCA_027009095.1. Classification (GTDB taxonomy): domain Bacteria; phylum Pseudomonadota; class Gammaproteobacteria; order Thiotrichales; family Thiotrichaceae; genus JAGLBW01. The sequence continues at coordinate 2,022 of JALVDG010000122.1, read as the reverse complement.
TTAACACATTTGCCAATATAATTGGCAAAGCAAATAGCAAATCAATACCCGAATGCAGTCCACCATTAGAATAAATCAGCATCAGCAACAGCATAATATCAATGCCTGTATGCAAATAAACCTGATCGACAAAACTTGGCCAGCGAAAGTGAGCAAGAAACACCCCCAGCAATGCTATACCAAGATAAACTAATGATACCGCATCAAATAATGCCGGTTGAAAGCTACCTAAATGCCCAAAAGAGTGCTTGGTTAATCCAATAATAACCAATACGCCTGCCAGTATTAGTCGATAAATACTATAGAGTTGCAATGGGTTCCATGTATTTTCATCCAACAAAAATGCAGATACTGGCAACCCCTCTTGATCATCTCCTAATCTTTGTATTGTTTGGCGTGATTTAGACTGCAAAAAACATTTTCCCCTTTTTTAATAACTTTCTTCTCAGGGAAGTACACACCACAATATAAACATTGCACCATATTGTCGCTTAACGGCTTATTATTTTTATTCGACTTCCCCAAACCAGCACGACGCTCCCAGTTAGCCTTAAGCAATTTTACAACAACAAAGCTGACTGCCAGCAGAACGAAAAGGATTATTAGTCTAAACATATATTTACTGTTCTCTATTAAAAATCAAATCAATTGTTTTGCTAACTACTCAGCATAATCAGTATTTGTTGAACTAAATGTGATTATATAGGAAGCAGTGACTTGCTATAATAAGCCACAACACATTAATAATAATGGGGAATCTTTATGAAAAACACACTATATATCTTATGTTTATCAAGTTTTGCTTTCATCTCTACAAGCCATTCCTATGCAGATGAAGTAGATCACAGCAAAATGGATCATAGTAAACATATGATGAGCATGAGTCATTCCGACACCCAAATATCCACACCTAGCCCTGACCCAATATTAAAAGAAGCGGGTAATGATGTTTTTGGCACAATTCAAGAAGCAATCAAACAACTTGATGCCAATCCAAAAACAGACTGGAGCAAAGTTGATCTAGAAGCACTACGCCAACACCTCATTGATATGAAAAACTTTACACTTGATGTCGATGTTTTATCACAAAAAAATACTGAAAAGGGTACTAAAATTATTATAAAAGCAAGCACTGAAGCTGCTAAAGCCTCATTGTCTCGTGCCATGTTAGCACATCCTGCGATGCTAAAGTCAGAGACGGGCTGGACGATGACAGTAACGGCTAAAGACGATAAGTACACGCTCAATATCAGTACAGAAAAGCCAGATGAAGTCGCTAGATTAAGGGCTTTAGGCTATATAGGCGTGATGGCTTTAGGTAATCATCATCAAATCCATCACTGGATGATGGCAAGTGGTAACAACCCGCACAATGGACATATGAAACATTAAATCAATAGTTACCAAAAGTTATCCACAATTTTGTGGATAGCTTTGTGTAAAACTCCCTAACAACCAGCTTAAATCATTGATTTAAATTGATTATATTTTTCACAAACTTACAAACAAAAAGACAGGATAAATACAAAAATGTATGCTGTTATTTTTAAAGCAACAGTAAAACAACTCGATGATGAATACTCCCAAACTGCTAAACGCATGCGTGAATTAGCAATAGAAAAGTATGGGTGCTTAGACTTTGTAAGTAGCCTAGAAAAAGATCAAGAAATAGCAATTTCTTACTGGGAAGACGAGCAACACATCGTCTCTTGGAAACAAGACAAAGAACATCTAAAAGCCCAAGCCTTAGCCGCTAAAAAATGGTATTCATCTTACAGCGTAGAAATTACTAAAATTCAAAGGAGATACTCCAGCTAAGAAACAAAAAATGCATCCAATCATTACTTTACTGATGTTACGCAGTCACTCTTTAGAATATCAGTGAAGGTTTTCGTAGCCCTTTTTAGTTTAGGTTTTTTTGCTCTCTTCCGCAAAGGGCTACGACTTACTTTCTTTTGCGTCGCCAAAAGAAAGTAAGCAAAGAAAAGGCGACCCAGCTAACCGCTTCCTCCTGCGCTTTAC
>JALVDG010000121.1 GCA_027009095.1 Thiotrichaceae bacterium | reverse complement strand
GAGCATATTCCAAACTAAGCCCATTTTGCGATACGGCTGATAAAACAATGTTTTTATTATTTAATATCGCAAGTACTTTATCGCTAACAGAAGGTTGCAATAACTCCTCAGTAATTGCTATTTCTTTGGCAGATAAGTTTTGCAAGTTATTTGTAGGTGTGGCAATTGCGGTATTAATAGCAAAGCTAAAAATAAGACTGATAAGGAATGTAGGGGAGTTAAATGTCATCATATATTAGTAACTACTCAGTATAATCAGTAATTACTTAAGTAGTATAAAATATAAATGGAACAATTGTCGTACCTTTATCTGTTGTTAATAAAACCTTAGCTTTCTACTTCATTTTCGGGCAAATAGCTAATGCAAGCATCTTGATGTAAATTACACTTTATTATCTAACAAGGCGGATTTGCTAATGCTTTGCCTCATATTATTGCGGACTTTAATAGATACTAACAACAAGAGTGGCTTTGTGTTTGTTATTTTTACTCATTTTACCCCTCTTAAAACTTTTTTTAATTTTTTACTACCCTTAAACGTTCTAGGGACTATAGTTTAGTTTACTGAAAGATCTGTCGGTCATTTAAAATAACGAAATAACCCCAAAAAGCTTGCCGACAGAGACTTGACAATCAGGAATATCTTTCAAAAATAAAAATAGATGACTCTATGAGGGAGTAACCCAATGGCAATTTATGCTCTATTAGTCGGAATTAATTCTTACTTAAACGATAGTATCCGCAATCTTAGAGGTTGCAAAAATGATGTTGCTCTTATGCAACAAGTCTTGCAGGAGCGTTTTGATATTGATGATTCTCGTATTAAAACATTAACCAACCGCAAGGCGACGAAAGCTAATATTGTGGATGGTTTTCAACAACATCTGCAACAAGCTGGTGCAGGTGATACTGCGTTGTTTTACTTCTCGGGTCATGGCTCACAAGAGCCTGCTAGCCCTGAATTTTGGACGATTGATCCTGATAGACAACTTGAGACCTTGGTTTGTCATGATAGTCGTGCGGGTAAGGTGACGGATCTTGCCAATAAAGAATTGCGTTATCTTATCTCACAGCTTAGTGATAGGGGAGCTGAGGTAGTTGTTATTATTGATAGCTGCCACTCAGGTCATGCGAGTCGCAGCATTGAAAATGATGGTAGCGCTAGCCGTCAAACATCGGGGCAAATTGAGCCTCGTGCTTTAGATGATTTTATTTTTACCGCCGATGGTATTAGCGATCTTGCTAATATTCCCCAAGGTCAACATATCCTCCTTTCTGCTTGTCGAGATATAGAGTTATCGAAAGAAAAACGAATAGGCGATACACTTCATGGTGTTTTCACCTACTCACTTTGCAGCTTACTTAATCGCTTACCTAGCTCATTGAGTTATCACAATTTATTAGTGAGAGCGCGTGCCGCAACGCATAAATATAATGCTCAACAAACACCGCAAATTGAGGCTGTTTTAGACGCAGATACCAATAAGGTATTTTTAGGCAAAGAGATTCTCCCTATGCAAATGATTACCTCTTTCCAAAATGGTGAGTGGATGCTAGATGCAGGGCTTATTCATGGTATCCAACAGGGTGATGAAGTGGCACTAAAAAATGACAATGGCACTACCCTACTGATTGCGAAGGTTAAGGTCGCACAGGCAGGTCGCTCTATTTTAACGACAAGCAATCATACACAAGGCGCATCACAACATCATCTTAATGATTTAGATAAGCAAAATGGCAGCTACCCGAGCATTATTATCCATCGAAATATTAACAAGCTAAGATTCTCTACAGAAGGTGATCCTGTTGGAATTGGATTACTGCGAGGTGCAATAGAAACCTTAAGCAATAATAATACGCCATCTGATTTTATTGTCGAAGTACAAGGTGCTGAGATTAGCAAAGGCGTTGATTATAAAATTAAAGCCGAGCATGGTAAGTACACAATTAGCGATGCAGAAAATAGAGCATTTCGTCCTCTTTTTGAACCTGTACCCAAACAAGGGAGTTACGATGAGTCGGCAGCAACTGAGGTTTTACTGCAATTAGAGCATCTTAAACGCTGGCAACAAAAGCGTGAACTTGAAAATGTTTGTGATGGTATTGATATGGATGCCGTCCAGTTGATCGTCAAATATAAAGATAAAGAAATCATTGATGATGATGCCCATCTACGCTACGACTACGAGCAAACAGACCCTAAACCACGTATCAGCCTAGAAATACGTTGTAACTCTGCAAAAGCACAGGATAATGTCGCACTATATTGTGCCTTATTACTGTTTGATGCGGCAGATGCTTCTGTGACCTCTTTACTTGATAATAGTGCAAAGCTCCTCCCCCCTAACGCAATGAGTATTCATGTTAAAGAAGGTAAGAAAATTCCCGTCCAAGTCAAAGATGAACTGTTTAAAAATGGTGTATCTGAAACTGAGGACTTCCTTAAGCTTATTGTGAGCGATCAACCCTTTGATGCGAAATTATTAGCACAAAAAGGCTTAAAGATATTCGCAGGAGGTAACCGCGAAGTTGAAACCTCTGGAGATATTAATAGAGGTAGCAATGATTTATCTAACTTATTGAATCAAGAATTGCGCTTTGCCCATACCCGTAGTTTTGATATAGATGACGAACCTGTTATTCCACAATGGTTTAGCAAAACCATTAAGATTGTTACCACTCGCCCCTTGCCAAGCGTTGCTATCAAAAATAATGCAACAATTCAGCTAGCAGAAGGCGTAAAAATTGAACCACATCCTAGCCTAGTGGCGAATATCAAACTTAATACACTTGGCGATGCGATCCGCTCGCTCGAAGCATCGGAGCGCAATGCTAATATCATCCCTGCTGTTTTTCGTGATGATGCATTCACACCGCCGTTTGCATTTTCTAATACCCGTAGCGTCTCCACTGACTTAAATATCCTAGAGCTAGAAATTGATAGCACCAAAGAGGCGACAGCAGGTGGTGTAGAAAGTGTTAGCACAGAAAATCCACTTATCCTTACTGTCGATCAAACCTTAGATAAAGATGAAACAATCTTGGCTTATGCCTATGATGGTGAAGATTATTTACCATTAGGTAGCTCACGCGAATCTGCCAATAATCAAACACAAATCGTGATAGAGCGATTGCCTCATCCTTCTATTGATACAACAGATGATGATGCCGATAAAAGTTTATTTGGCTCTATTAAGATTATGTTCCAAAAAATACTACACAAAAAATTTGGATTATTCTCTGACCCAACAAAAATCAGTAAGCCATTATTTGAAAATCCAGATAATCCGAAAGAAGTCACCTCGCGTATAAGCAAACGCCTTGCCCTGAAAAATGAAGTTAAAAATGCTAAACGTATTTTATTAGTTATTCATGGGATTATTGGCAGTACAGACTCGATAGCAGGCTTTACTCAAATTCCACTAGTTAGTGGCACATCGTTTCAGGAGCAATACGATTGTATTCTTAGCTTTGATTATGAAAATCTACACCAACCAATCCAAGAATCAGCCGAGCTATTAAAAACACGCCTAGCAGAAATAGGACTAGATAAACATCATGGCAAGCAACTCGATATTGTCGCGCACTCAATGGGTGGATTAGTCTCTCGTTGCTTTATAGAATTTAATCATGGTGATGAAGTAGTGAATAAACTTGTTATGCTAGGTACACCCAATGGCGGATCAGAAATGGCCAAATTTGTCGGCACTGGTATCAATATCTTTGGTGATTGGGCAAATAACACGCTCGCAGCAATTATAAATGGCTACATCACTAATGGTATGGGAACATTGGCTATATCAGGATTAGTAAAATTACTAAATATTGCCAGTAAAACGCTCTCCCAATTAGCACCAGAATCCGACCTGTTACAACTGCTAGAGAAAACCCATCAAACCCGTGTTCCCTATTATATTATCGCAGGAAATACCACCTTCTTAGTCGAA
>JALVDG010000120.1 GCA_027009095.1 Thiotrichaceae bacterium | reverse complement strand
CTCCCGTCCCTCTGTGTAAGACGGATAGTTTTGCCGTAATGGGCATTTTGTATATTTGTATATGTGGCGACATAGGTCGCTTGTCATCCCAAGACATGATTTTTTTACCTTTATAATTGGTAACTACTCAGCTAGCACTCTATTTCGCCCGATTTCTGCGTTAAAAGTGCTCATTTATACTCATAAACTCCGCCTTTTTGCCTTGAACTCGAGCAAAATAGAGCGCAATCTGAGCAGTTACTGGTTATGCTGAGTAGTTACTATAATTGTAAGTATCTTTGTGTGAAAGAAGCTCTCTCATTAATTCTTTATAGTGTATTTAAAATAAATTACTCATGATTTAAAGCGATTCATAAAAGAATCTGATTATTGGATAAATTGAGAGCGTCAGACAAGGAATATTGTCAATTTAAGGAATGAGCAAGCTTTAGCTTGTGCGGATCACACAAGCTAAAGCTTGGACTCCTTCGAGGGGGGATTGTTTTTCTAATTATGCGCGGGTGCTTATTATTTTTAAAATTCCTTAACCTTGATCGCCCTGTTTATTCATTATTTTGCTATCAGGCTTAATCTCTTTAATGTCACAAGCTCCACGATATTCCTCAGGCACATTATCAGGACACTCGCCACAGGCTGTATTTCCTGGTACGGCAAAGTCTATTTTGCGCGGGTAAGGTAAATCTAGCCCCTTCATAATTTTTACAAACTCGTCTTCTGTTGTACCTGTTTTTAATCGAGGGTTACGCTGTTTTTCTTGTGCAATGGTTGTGATTTGTCGCCCCTCATAGTCATGACCTGGATAAACTAATGTTTCATCAGGCAAGGTAAAAAACTTATTTTGAATACTTTTATATAATTCATAAGCATCTCCTGATTGAAAGTCAGTACGTCCACAGGCTTCTATTAATAATGCATCACCGCTGAATAATATTTTATGGGTACCATTATCAATCAAATAAGCATGGTGAGTACTAGTATGTCCAGGCGTATAAAGTGGGTGTAAGATAAGATTACCCACTTTAAACTCTTCACCTTCTTTCACACCTAAATCAGCACAGGGTAAATCATCCATAGCTGGTACAACAATCTTGCTACCTGATAAAGCTCGCATTTTTTTTGCGCCAGTTAAATGATCGGCGTGGATATGCGTTTCTAGTGTGTAGCTTGGCTTAAGACCGAGTTTTTGTAGTTGTTCCAGATCACGCTCTACTGTTTCAATGACGGGGTCAATCAGTACACTTTGACCGGTTTCTTCACAACCGAGAAGGTAAGTGTAGGTGCATGAGTCTGGTTCAAATAATTGTTTAAAAATCATTTTTTGTCCTTTGTTTGGCTTTTTTATCTTAAAAGCTGTTTCAGTATTGCTTGGTTAATATTGCCCAAGCCTCTTTCATTTAGACTTGCCAGCATAAATTTTTCGGCATAATCAAGTAGTTGTTTGGCATCAGATAATGCCATTGGCATAATAGTTTGAGCGATTGTATCAATAGGCAGATTTTCTCTATGTGTCAATACTAGAATACGTCGCCAATTTGTTGGCAGATTTGTCATGGTTTGGTAGCTGAGTTCACGTGCATTTTTTTCTAGCAATTCTTCAGGTATATCAGCTGATGTATCAGGGATAATATCTTCAATATGCAAGCGTTCAAATGGCTGGTAAAACTCTGAGATTTCGTCACCTACCATATCATCTGATTGATCTTTGGCATCTTTTGGTATACTTGCATCGAATGAAATATCATCCATATGTATTTGGGTATGAATGAGTTCTTCAGTTAATACCTCGTGTACAGCTTTGATCAGCTCCTGATAAAGAGTATGACTATCTTTTTCGAGCTCATCCCATTTGAATTGCACTTTTAGTAAGGTTTCATCGCGTACATCTTCTACTGTTGGATAGCTAGATGGTAAGTCTTCATTGGCTTGCAGGTAGGCTAGTTCATGACGAATATACGATTCAAGTTTCTTTAATAGTGGCTCGAAAGATTCTTCAGCCTGTTTTTGAGTTATTTCTGGTAGTGCTTGTACATCTGTTTTAAATTTCTTTAGGCGTTGGCGACGTTGTTTGCGTTTCCAGCTTTCTCGACCACTGATTTTAGCGGCATGTTTTTGTGCTTGGCGAGCAAGTTCTTTTAGTGCTCCTTCTAATGCGTTATTCAAATTCTCTGATATTTCTTTAGCAATCAAAATTTTACGAGGTGGAAGGTGTAATTGGTATTGCACCTTGTAATTATTTTTTTGTTTATTTAACGTTGCATGTAATCGGATTGAATTTTCATTAAAATGGTTAAGGTAGGGTTGTAGATGTTGCTCTACTAATTGCTTTAGCTGCTTCTTAACAGATTTATATTGGCTCTTACCTAAGTGTCTTAGCGTTATATCTAATTTCATACACTTCTCCTTGGTTGTTGGTTTCTGATTAAGGTATTTTATTGAGTATGGTGATATTTTTCTGTCATGCATGTGACAGTTTTAGTGAATAAACCGAGTAGAGACATACAATATGTCCACTATTTATAGCTTCTCAAAATAAAACAGTGCCCAATCTTACCAGTAGCCATTATTGTGCATCTGAAACAATCATTCTGCGTTATCATGCACATTCCTTAACTTTTATTATTGTCTCACCTCTTAGCATTACGTTTTTGTTATTCTCCAGAAACTTGTTTAAATTAATAAAAGTCACTATGGTATTGAGTAGAGCTATAAAGAAGGAGGTATAAGGAATGAGTATATTAACAAAAGAAGATTTGCCCGCTTACACCTACGAAGATTACCAGCACTGGGAAGGTGATTGGGAGTTGATAGAGGGAATTCCTTATGCAATGGCACCAGCACCTGTAAAACGTCATCAAATGTTAGCTTTAGCGATAGGCAGTGAGTTCTTGCCAATATCGGATAAATGCCCATACTGCGACGTATTGCTAGATGAAGATTGGAAGCTGGATTCTAATACTGTACTTAAACCAGATGTTGCACTCGTTTGTTATGACGATAATCCTAATTTTATTAGTAAAACACCTGAGGTTGTTTTTGAAATACTTAGCCCTTCCACTGCTCGGCGTGATGAAGGGATTAAATTTGAGCGTTATGAAGAGCAGGGAGTTAAATACTATATTCTTGTTTATCCTGATGAGTTGCTTGCTAAGGTGTATCAGCATAATGGTGATAAATTTAAAAAAGTAGCAGAATGCGATACAGAAAACTTTGATTTTAAAGATATTAGCTGTCCATTTAGTTTTAGTTTTAAAAAAGTTTTTAAGCGCTTTAGGTAGTAAGAGGAGAATAAGGTAGCGCTGCTTCATCAGGCTACGTTACTAAATTTAACAAAGGTAAATAAAATGAAAATAAATAAACAACTATTAGCAGTATTAATCGTTAGCTCTACCTCACTTGTTTCGTGCGGAGGAGGGGTGAAAAATCCATCGCCATCTCTTGTTGGTACAAACTGGCAATTGTATAGTCTTAACGGGAATATTTTGGGAAAGAGGCTTTCAAAGCGCGTTACGCTTAGTTTTGACACAAAACGAGCTAGTGGTTTTGCGGGGTGTAATCGTTATTTTTCTAGTTATCATGTAAGTGAAACAAATGGTTTGCATTTTAACGATATAGGAAGTACTAAAAAGTTGTGTTTTAAACGTCGCTTTATGCGAGTAGAGCGTAATTTTTTAAATGCTTTGAGTAACGCTAGCTCTTATCAAATCAATAATAACGAATTATCTATTAATGGCAGTAGCGGTGCACTTAAATTTAAAAGACCTTAAAATTTGCACAAAACTAATTCAATATTGTTGAATATGCACCTTTTGGCTAGCGGACGTTATGCCGATAAAATAACATTCGCTAGCAAGTTAGGATGCTACAGTAAATTCGTTTCATAGTCCCACATCACATATTCTTTTTTCTCTATAGCGTGCTTTAATAACTGAGAAAGAGGGTAAGCGCGAG
>JALVDG010000119.1 GCA_027009095.1 Thiotrichaceae bacterium | reverse complement strand
GTTGGCAATATTGATATTTCTGGCATTACTAAAAATTTTGAAATACTCGATAATCACAAGCAAACAAGCATGAGTATCATCAATGGTCAAGTGAGCCAATCAACAACATGGATATATACCGTAGCGGCTAAGAAATCAGGAAAAATAACCATCCCTCCCATTACTGTCGGCAATGAAAACACACAAGCAATAGAAATCGATATAAAACAAGGAAGTGGGCAAGCAGATATTATTTTAGAAGCTGATGTAGAGCCATCTACAGCCTATGTACAAGGACAATTTATTTATATACAGCGTTTATTATTTGCAAGATCATTTAGAAGCAACCCAACGCTAACACGTCCTCGTTTAACAAAAGGCAGAGCAGAAATAGAAGTGTTAGGTAATACCTCAGAGCAAATTGTACAACGAAACGGTAGAGACTATCGTGTATTCACTCGCCGCTTTGCCATCATTCCCCAAGAAAGTGGAACACTAATCCTTGCACCCTCTGTTTTCAGTGGAACATTAAGAGCTACAGGGCAAAACTATAATTCACGTAGTAGGCGCATAAGGGTAAAGTCAAAAGAAATAAGTGTTAATATCAAACCACGCCCCTCTGAATTTACAGGAAAAGACTGGATTGTAGCAAAAGACTTTTCCTTGCACTTGAACTGGCCAGTACCACCTGATCAATTGAAAGCTGGTGAGCCTGTTACCGTTGTTTTAGCAGCAATAGCAGATGGTTTACGCGCAGAACAGCTACCTGATATTAACCTAAAAGCACCAAAAGGTATCAAGTTATACCCTGAAAAATCAGTATTTGATAATATAAAAAGTCTAGATGGTATCGTCGGTACCATGAATAAAAGCATTGTACTCATCGCAACAGGTGGTGGTGAATTTACTCTACCTGAATTAAAAATTCCTTGGTGGAATAGTCAAACTGAAAAGCAAGAAGTAGCCGTTATTAAAGCAGTAAAGCTAAAAATATCTGGTACTCCAGCAGCTACTCCCATACAAAAAGCACTGCCTGATCCAAAAAAAGAAGAGAAGCCAATTGAGGCAGATGATAATAAACAACAATCAATAGGCATATCAAACACACTCTTGATTATAATAACATTGGTAAGCCTCTTACTTCTATTAGCGTTAGCATGGCTATATAAAAACTGGAAAAAGAAATCACCTGATCATACAGTTAAAAGATACACAGCAGAGGATCAACGAAAAATACTGCATGAATTAAAGCAAGTTTGTGAGCATAATAATGCTCAAGCAGCTAAGCCACTATTAGAAGAATGGATGCGATGTACTGGCTACTCATTATCTGAGAACTATACTAAGCTAAATCAAGCAATTAATAAGTTAAATCATGCCTTATATGCTAAGGCAAACACACCATGGCAAGGAAAAAGACTATGGAGAGCTATCGAAGATTATCATTTTCAGCAGTCTCAGGCTGAAAAAGCTGAGGATAATAATACAGAATACTTAGAACCGTTGTACCTAAGTAGCCACGCAAAATCAATCTAATGCCCCAATTTTGGTTTGTGATGGTGGATTCTAAAACAATACAAGCTGAGTAAGCCTTGAACTCAAACAAAATAGAGTACAATCTGAGCAGTTACTGATTATACTGAGTAGTTACAAAATTCTTAACTGATGTTACGCAATATAGAAAAATATTACCTATTTTTCCCTCCGCCCGATGCGCTAGTGAGGCGGAGCCAAAACTCCCATTCTAACCGCGCCGAGCATTTGCCCGAGAGAATGGATCAGCAGTGAAAGTGTTTGAGTGGAGTTTATTTTTTCTTTTCTACGTGATATTTAAGCTGTATGCCTTTTAAAAAATTACGCAGTATTTGGTCTTTACATTCACGATAGTGTTTATGTCCAGGTTTTCTAAAAAAAGCACTTAGCTCATGTTTGCTTATCTTAAAACCAGCTAACGATAATAGACTTAAAACATCTTCAGCTTTTAAACTAAGTGCTATTTTTATTTTCATGAAAATTTTATTATTATTTAACTTTTTTTCGGGTACTGGCATAGAGCCATCTTTTTTCCCACGTTTATACGTTATAAACCCGTTAAGAAAGCTTGCTAATTTTACATCGCTTAATGATATATAATCAGTATCATCATCCCTTTTTAACCAATTGCTCACCTCCTCTCGCGTCACTTTTTCCCCTGATAAATCAAAGATTTCTATCATTTTTTTA
>JALVDG010000118.1 GCA_027009095.1 Thiotrichaceae bacterium | reverse complement strand
TACGGCGTAAGATATCATTATTGGTCATAGTTTTTGTAAGGATTAGAAAAGAAATGCTTGAGTATAAGACAGTAATGTACAATTAATCTAATAATATAGGCATATTAATTCTATCGTTATATTCTTTACCATATTTATCCGTTCGAATAGCGTGTGATCATGGAGATATTCCAAAAAGAAGTAAGTTTCTTTACAGAGTAAAGCAAAACGTTCAAGATGCTGATCTTTATTTAATTGTACTCTATTTGGTTCGAGTTCAAGGCAAAAGGATGGAGTTTATAAGCATAAATGAACACTTTTTGGGACTTAAAATGAGTAGCGATAATCGTATTGAGCAACATATTACTGCTGCTACTAATGGACAATCTGCGGTTGATATTCTTAGTCAGAACACAGGGTTAAGTAAACAACGTATAAAATTAGCCATGAAGCATGGTGCCGTTTGGATTGAGCGTGGCACGCAAAAAATACAACGTTTACGCCGTGCTAAACAGCTCATAAAACAAGGTGAGATTTTACATATTTATTACGATGCAGAGCTTATCGCAACGCCTGCAACCCCCTCTGAATTAATCTATGATAAATCTGCTTATAGCATTTGGTATAAGCCACAAGGTATTTTATCACAAGGTTCAAAATGGGGAGATCACCATACGATTAACCGCTGGGCAGAGCAGAATTTACAGCCTCAACGCCCTGCTTTTATTGTACATCGCTTAGATAAAGCAGCTCGTGGATTAATGATCCTTGCTCATAAAAAACAAACTGCCACACAATTTTCTGATTTATTTGAAAAACGTCAAATCGAAAAGCATTACCAAGTGGTTGTACATGGTCGTTTTCCTTCTGAAACTCAAACCATGACAACGAATATTGATGAGCGTAGTGCAATGACTCATGCAAAATTATTGGAGTATGATATTAAAAAAGATCGCTCTCTTATTGATGTTAATATCGAAACAGGCAGAAAGCACCAGATACGTAAGCATCTGCAAGAGCTTGGTTTTCCTGTTGTTGGCGACCGTTTATATGGTAAAGAGGATGATATAGAAGACTTGCAACTTGCCTCTTTTTCTTTGGCTTTTATCTGCCCAATCACACAAGAGCAAAAATATTACACACTACCTAAAGATAAGCAACTTACGCTATAATCTGTCGCTTTTACAAAAAGCTACCGACACCATGAATCCTGATTTAGACCGATTACAGCCCTATCCTTTCCAACGTATTAATGAATTAAAAGCAGGTATTACACCACCAGCAGATATACCCCTAGTGTCTCTTGCTATCGGCGAGCCAAAGCATGCTACACCTAAAATCATCTTAGATGCGATGCAGGAAAATTTATCAGGATTAGCCAATTACCCACTCACCAAAGGTATTCCTGAACTACGCGAGAGTATTGCCAACTGGTTAACACATCGCTTTAAACTTCCTAAAAACTCTTTAGATATTGAAACACAAATTTTGCCTGTCAATGGTACGCGAGAGGCTTTATTTGCTTTTGCCCAAGCGGTTATTGACCGTAGCAAAAAAGCAAAAATATTAATGCCCAACCCTTTTTATCAGATATATGAAGGTGCTGCATTTTTATCAGGTGCTGAACCTGTTTATTTACCTTGTACAGCTGATAATAATTTCAACCCTGATTTTGATGCAGTCGATGAAGCAACCTGGGATGCCTGCCAGCTTATTTATTTATGCAGCCCAGGTAATCCAACAGGTGCGGTTGTGAGTGCC
>JALVDG010000117.1 GCA_027009095.1 Thiotrichaceae bacterium | reverse complement strand
TTTAACTGCCTCAACTATATCTTCTGGTTTTCCCACCCCCATTAGGTAGCGGGGTTTGTCTTCTGGTAGTAAGTGAGTGGTGCTATCAAGTACTTTGTCGCGCTCATCTTTTGGCTCTCCAACCGATAGTCCACCGATTGCGTATCCATCAAAGCCTATCTCGCGTAGTCCTTCTACAGATTTTTTGCGTAAATCATCAAACATGCCGCCTTGTACAATGCCAAAGAGTGCCGAAGGACTATCTGCATGCGCTATTTTGCTACGTTTAGCCCAGCGTAATGAAAGCTCCATAGATTCACGTGACTCAGTATGAGTAGCGGGGTAGGGGGTGCATTCATCAAAGATCATCACAATATCTGAGCCTAACTCTCGTTGAATCTGCATAGAGTATTCGGGAGTCAACATCACCTTTTCGCCATTAACAGGAGAGTTGAATAGAGCGCCTTCTTCTGTAAGTTTACGCATTTTTGCAAGTGAGAATACTTGAAACCCACCTGAATCAGTCAAAATAGGTTTCTCCCAATTCATAAAGTCATGCAAGTCACCATGTTCTTGGATGATTTCTGTGCCTGGACGTAGCATTAGGTGAAAGGTATTACCTAAAATTATTTCTGCTCCTATGCCTTTTAATTCTTCGGGAGTCATTGATTTTACTGTGCCATAAGTGCCTACAGGCATAAAAGCAGGTGTTTCGATTGTGCCGCGAGGGAATGTGATTTTTCCTCTGCGTGCTTGTTGGTCGGTATTATGTAAATCAAATTTCATGTGTGACATTATTAATCGCTCAGTCTGAATTTGATAAGGACTATACAGTAACTTTTTATATTATCAATATTAGTTGGTAGTAATATTATTATATTCAAATGCATGTTTTATAAAGGATAATATGGTTCGCTTGTTGAAGTAATGACTTATATCTGACATTATGTGAGTTAATAGGGATATTATTGATAGTGTATGAGGAGGCAATAATATTCGTCTATTTTTTAGAAAATATAACCGCTGAGGAAGGAATAGACTATGCAACAACAAATAATTAAGAAGACACTACTGGCTTCATCAATTGCACTAGCAGCTCCTGCTGTATTTGCAACGAACGGTTTGGCTCCTACAGGCTTGGGTCAGGAACATAAAGCCATGGGAGGGGCTGCAGCGGGTAATCCTGTTAATACGATGAGTATGGCGACTAATCCTGCGGCTGCATCATTTATTGATGATGGTTGGGATGCAGAGTTGGAGTTATTTAAACCCAATAGAACGGTTGAGCGCAAGGCTTTTCCTGGGTTACCAAGGGAAAAGTTTACGGGTGATGAAAAATCGGTTTTTGTTATTCCTGGGGGAGGTTATAAAAAGCAGTTTAATGATAAATATGCAGTTGGTATCACAATGTACGGTAATGGAGGGATGAATACTGAATTTAAAAATAGCCCTAAGTTTCCTACGGGGCAGCAACCTCCTAATCATCTAGCGCCTTTTAATGCTGGAAATCCTAGTGCTCATACAGGCGTAAATCTTGAGCAGTTATTTATTTCTCCTACTTTAGGTATTAAGTTAAATGATAAACATAGCCTAGGTGTTTCGGCTAATTTAGTTTATCAGCGTTTTGAAGCGAATGGTTTGGAGGCTTTTACTGGAAAGAATGCACAAGGGCATGATATGAGTAAGAGTCCGAGTAATATTACAGGTCAAGGAGTTGATTCTGCAACAGGTATTGGTGCGACCATCGGTTGGATGGGAAAAATAAGCGACCAAACAACGCTTGGTGCTTCTTATCGTCTTAAAACGAAGATGAGTAAGTTTAAAAAATATAAAGGTCTTTTCCCTGATGGTGGGCGTATGGATGTTCCTGCTGCATTAACAGTGGGTTTGTCTAATCAGGTAACGCCAAAGACTAAAATAGCAATTGATGTACAGCAAATCTATTATTCTGATGTGGGAGCAACGGGTAATAGCGCGCAAACTCCAAAGCAATTCGGTTCTGATAATGGTCCAGGTTTTGGATGGGATGATCAAACGGTTATAAAAGTTGGTTTTAAGCATCAAATGAATCCCAAGCTGGCAATTATGGGTGGATATAATCATGGTGCTTCTCCTGTCGGTAAAGATGATACCTTTTTTAACTCATTGACTCCTGCAGTAGTAGAAGATCATCTTTCTGTGGGATTTGATTATAAGTTAAATAAAAATGCTAGCATTATTGGAAGTTATACACATGCCTTTAGTAATACCGTTGAAGGTGATTTGAAAACGCCAGGTCAACCACAACCATTTGATTTAACAATGGATCAAGATGCTATAGGACTAGGTTATAGCGTTAAGTTTTAAATCAAAAAAAGCGAGGTTTTCCTCGCTTTTTTTATGCAGTACATTTGGAGGACTTTTAAGATGTTTAAAAAAATGGGGTTGATATTTCTAGGAGGAATATCATTTGGGCTGTCGTCATCAATAATGGCAACAGAATTTATGGATGCGGCTTGGGCAAAACAGGTATGTGCGGCATGGAATAAAGAGCCTGTGCTAACAGAAAAGCTAAAACAAATGCCAAGTGATATGTTTGGTGATGGTTATCAATGGATCAAAAATGATGCAAAACGTGGCTATAAGTTGGTACAAATATACCGTGATGAGTGTGGAGAAGCATCAAAAATTCAGTTAAATATATCGCTAAAAAATGGCAAAGCAATGTGTGTCTATGGTGGAAAGCCAGATGGTAAGAAAATGAACGGCAATGTCGATTATATTATGCATGCATCTGATAAAGATTGGACATGCATGGGGTCGGGGTCATGTGGTGTTATGGGATCAATGATGACAGGCAAATTGAAATTTAAAGGACCGAAGGTTGAAGCTATGAAGGTGATGGAACCATTTGGTAAATTCTTAACTTTAACAGGTAAGGTGCCTGGTAATAAAGGGGCATGCAAAGTTAAAAAAACTGTACCAAAGCAAGCTAAATAAGTGCTCATGTAACATCAGATCTGCTGGATTTTGATGCTACTTTAAGGAAACTCTGATTGACTTGATTAGAATTTAAGTACATAAAAAGCAGTCGCTGTTTTTTTATGGGGTAAGATGTGTGCTATTACGGTAATCTTTATGAAAAATATCGTCAGTTTTGACAAGCTTAAAAAGAATTTAATCTGATCAGGATTTCCTTAACAAAAGCTCCTAAAGTATTTTTTAGCGACTGTTATTGTTTTATAACTGATGCTTTTCGCAAGCTATTAGTGTGTTTTTCAATAGCATAGCAACCGTCATCGGACCAACTCCTCCAGGGACAGGGGTAATCCAGTTAGCACGTTCAGCTGCTACCGAGAACTCAACATCGCCAGTAAGTTTGCCGTTATCTAAACGATTTACGCCAACATCAATAACAGTTGCGCCTTTCTTTATCCACTCGCCTTTAACAAAACCCGACTTCCCAACGGCTACTACTACAATATCCGCTTGTGCCACTAATTCAGGAGTATTAGGGGTAAATCGGTGGCATACAGTAACAGTAGCACCTGCGAGAAGAAGTTCCATCATCATAGGACGACCAACAATATTTGATGCACCAACGATAACAGCGTGCCTTCCTTTATATGTCTCTCCTATAGAGTTTAATAAATGAATCACTCCATAAGGAGTACAAGGTCGCATTCCAGGTATGCGTAAAGCTAACTTGCCAATATTAGTTGGATGAAATCCATCAACATCTTTATCAGGGTGAATGCATTCGATAACTAGGGAGGTGTCAATATGCTCAGGTAATGGGAGCTGCACAAGAATACCATCTATTGAGTTGTCGTTGTTTAAGTCATCAATAATAGTCAGTAGCTCATGCTGTGTTGTTTCTTTTGGTAAGTCATATGAGCGTGATGTCATACCAATTTCTTTGCAAGCTTTGCGTTTATGTCCAACATAAACTTTAGATGCAGGGTTGCTACCAATTAGAATAACTGCTAAGCCA
>JALVDG010000116.1 GCA_027009095.1 Thiotrichaceae bacterium | reverse complement strand
GTAGTTCGTCTGATCCAGCTGTAGACGATAATACAAATTCTCAAGCTGACGATGGAGTCGTTTCGAGCGATGTTGTGACAGGTGATCAGAATGCTGATGATAATGAGGGTGGAATTCTTGGTTTACTAAATTCACCTCTTGTTATGGGTTTAGGTGGAGGTTCATTATTAGTTTTATTATTTGCTTGGTTATTAGCACGACGCAGAGGAAAATCTGGGGATTATGAAGAATATAGTGCGATAGATTTTGATGATCCTGAGTTTGCCCCTGGTTCTACATCAGAAAAAGATACTGCTGGAAAGTCAGACAAAATAAATCCAGATGATGCTTTTGCAGGTCTTGAAGGAGACTTTGATGACCTTGACTTTGGTGATTCGGTAAATACTCACTCTGATAAGAAAGACGATTCTTCTCAGCTGGATAGTGCAAGTGATGATATTCTTCAAGAGGCAGATGTTTATATTGTTTATGGTTTGCACGATCAAGCAGAAGTTGAGCTAAAGAAAGCTCTAGAGAAGCAACCAAATAACTTACAATACCATGCAAAATTATTAGAAAATTATAAAGCTTCATCTAATCTTAATGACTTTAATAAGCAAGCTGAAATTTTCTCTAAGCTTCCTGATGACGCAGGATCTAATAAAGATAAGTTATGGAAAACAATTGTAGAATGGGCGAAAGAGTTAAAGTCAGATCACCCATTGTTTGCTGATTCCTCGTCATCTACAGCTTCTAAGGTCGCGGCAAGTGTGGCTGCTGCAGGAGTTGCAAGTGGTGTTGCTGTAACGGCAGGAAAGGCATTTGCTAAAGATAAGGTAGATGATGCTAAAGATATATTTGATAGTGATTCTAGTGATAAAGTAGATGATGATGTCGAGTCGTTAGATAGTGACTTGGATTTAAGTGATCTTGATCTTAATGATAATCTAGATACTTCTGATGTTGAATCCTTAGAGAAGGAAGAATCATTTAATGATGATTTGGATTTTGATGCTCTATTAAATGATGATGATTCTTTTGATACTCCAAATACGGAAACAGAGAAATTGGATGCCTCATCGCTAGATGGTATGGATGCTCCTGACTTGTCAATGGGAGAATCAAGTAAGGAGGATGAAGATAAAGAATTTGAGGATCTACTTGATCTTGATTTGAGCGATTTAGATGGCGATGTATCACTTGACTCCAAAGAGCAGAAGGGTGGTTCTTCTGATATAGGTTTGTCTAATTTAAATTTAGAATTAGATAATGACAGCGATTTAAATAAAATTTTACCGTCTGGTAGTGCTTATGTTTCTAAGAAAGATGATACTACAGATAATCTTCTAGGGGACTTAGATGATGACTTGTCTTTTATGGACTTAGATGATGATGACCATGATCTTCGTGAAACTCAAGTGAGTACTAAGCTTGATCTTGCCAGAGCTTATCTTGATATGGGGGATATCGAAGGTGCTAGAAATACCTTGGAAGAAGTGATGATGGAGGGTAATGACGATCAAAAGAAAGAAGCAGAGGAGTTATTGCATCAAGCAGGATAACCAATAATTAAGATCACATCCTCTTCCTTTAAAAAGCCAGACTTAAAGTCTGGCTTTTTTATGTCTGTATTGTATTTTTGAAGCTTTATTTAGAACTTCCTTATACAATGGGAGCAATGAAATATGCAGTTTGTGTCGAATATGATGGAACATCTTTTTGTGGTTGGCAAAAGCTATCGCATGCGCCTTCTGTGCAAGAAGAAGTAGAAAAAGCACTCTCGAAAGTGGCCAACCATTCCGTTGATATTGTCTGTGCAGGACGTACCGATAGTGGAGTGCATGGAATAGGGCAGGTCATTCATTTTGAATCAAAATCTATCAGAAGTGATAAAGCGTGGCTGTTGGGGGGTAATACAAATCTACCTTCAAGTATTGGTTTACGATGGATTAAAACAGTAGATTCGGATTTTCATGCTCGTTTTTCGGCTTTGGAAAGAACCTACCGTTATGTTGTATTAAATAGAAAAATGCGCCCCTCCTTATTGCATAATAGGGTGACTTGGTATCATCAAGGCTTAGATGAAATATTAATGCAACAAGCGGCAAATATATTGATAGGAGAGCATGATTTTTCTAGCTTTCGAGCCTCTGGCTGTCAAGCAAGGCATGCAGTACGTGAAATTAAGTCCATTCAAATAACACGACAAGAAGATTATATTTATATCGATATTTGTGCTAATGCATTTTTACATCATATGGTAAGAAATATTGTAGGTAGTTTATTTGAGGTCGGTAGTCAAAACAAAGTACCTGAATGGTTTGCAGAGCTATTAGAGACAAAAGATCGTCGGCAAGCAGGAGTAACAGCACCAGCTTGTGGCTTGTATTTTGTTAGTGTGGCTTATCCTGCTAAATTTCAATTACCTGCTAGTGTCAGCTTTCCTGAATATAGTATTTAATCTATGCTGAAGTGAGTAAGTAATTCCATTAGTGCTTTTCCTTTGTCAAAAGTCTCTTGGTATTCTTCATCAATATTTGAATCATAGATAATACCGCCGCCAACCCAATAACGAATAGTATTCTGATTGTAAAGAAGTGTGCGTATTGCAATATTGGTGTCCATATTGCCATTAAAATCAATATAAGCAATTGAGCCACAATAAACACCTCTACGATGAGGTTCTATCGATTCTATAATCTCCATAGCGCGTACCTTAGGCGCGCCAGTGATTGATCCGCCAGGAAAACATGCTTCTAGCAAATCTATAGCATCTTTATTTTTAGCTAGCTTGCCTTTAATTTTACTAACCAGATGATGTACGGTGGTATAGCTTTCTACATCAAAAAGAGAAGGGACTTTTACGCTACCTATCTCGCATACCCTCCCTAGATCATTGCGTAGTAGATCAACAATCATCACATTCTCCGCTTGGTCTTTAGGACTATTTCGTAATATATCAGATTGTTGCTGATCTTCTTTTTTGTTGGGGGAGCGAGGACGTGTGCCTTTAATTGGTTTTGTCTCGACGATATTTTCTTTTACTTTTAAAAAGCGCTCTGGTGATGAGCTGAGTATTTGCCCAAAAGGTGTGTTGATATAAGCAGAAAATGGTGCGGGATTTAATTCTCTTAATTGCAGATAGGCAATCCAAGGGTCACCACTTGCAGAAGCAGAGAAGCGTTGAGTTAGGTTTATTTGATAACAATCACCGGCAACAATGTAATCTTTTATTTTATTAAAGGCTATTTGGTAGTCTGCATAGCTAAAATTAGACTCTATCTTGCTATCTATTTTAAATGTTTGTTTTTTAATGGATATTTTTTTTTGATGGCTTTTACTGAAAGTTTCGACTAATTGCTTCCAGCTATATTTGGGGTTTTCTTTGAGCACTTCGCCTGTAAGGTAGCTTTTTTTTAGTTGGTGATCAACGACAATAGCCCAAGTGTAAATGCCAATAGCCATATCTGGGAATTGTTCAGAGTCTTGGGCAATTGATGGTATTTTTTCTAGATGACGAGCAAGATCATAGCTGAGATAGCCCAATGCCCCGCCATTAAAGGGTAAGTCTTTTTTTTTGTTAGTATGAGAAAGGGAATAGGAATTTAAAATAACACGTAAGGTATGAAAGGCTGAGGCAGTTGTTACTTCCTCTATTATTTCTGACTTGTAATGAGTAACGGTTGAGATGTTTTTATCACTTACAATTGTCGCGACGGGTTCCGCTGCTAAAATATCATAGCGACCTGAATGATGTGAAGAGTTGCCGCTATCAAGAAAAATACTCCACTCTTCTTTTTCAAAAAGTGAAAAAATAATAGATGAATTTTTATTGTAAGGAAGGCTAACTACCTGATTCATTTTTAATAGGTATTTTTTGATAAGTCATTAGAGGATTATTTGTATTTTTTATAATAACAATACTTCAGACACAATTATGCAGCAATAGCACCATAATTAATAAGCCCTTGATACTCAG
>JALVDG010000115.1 GCA_027009095.1 Thiotrichaceae bacterium | reverse complement strand
CAAGCCGTCGAAATAATAAACAAAGGCGGTGTCATTATCTACCCTACAGACTCTAGTTACGCAATAGGTTGTCGTTTGGATGATAAAAAAGCCGCTGAAAAAATTAGAGCGATTAGAGGTTTGGGGAAAGAACATAATTTTACACTAGTATGCAAAGACTTGTCAGAAATATCTCAATACGCCATTGTAGATAATATAAATTATCGTTTAATTAAGTCTATTACACCAGGTGCTTATACCTTCGTATTAAAAGCAAGTCGTGAAGTTCCCAAACGAATCCAAAATCCTAAACGTAAAACAATTGGTATTCGTATACCTGATAATGTTATTACACAACATTTATTGGAAGAGTTGCGTGAACCTATCATGTCGAGCACCTTAATTTTACCAAATGATGGACTACCAATGACAGACCCATATCAGATTCGTTTGTCCTTAGAGCATCAAGTTGATTTGATTATTGATGGTGGATACAGTGGACACAACCCTACAACTGTCATTGATTTGATGGATGACACGCCGATTATCTTGAGAGAAGGGCAAGGTGATATTAACTGGTTAAAGAGTCACTAAAATATGGATATTGATAAAATTATTTATAATATTGCTGTTTGGGCAATACCCGTGTTGTTTGCGATAACCTTACATGAGGTCGCTCATGGCTGGGTCGCCAATAAACTAGGGGACGGTACTGCGCGTATGCTAGGTCGTTTGAGCCTTAATCCGATTAAGCATATTGATCCTGTAGGGACTATTCTAATTCCCATTGTTCTTTTAGTAACGGCAACATTGGCGGGAGTATCTCCTTTCTTATTTGGATGGGCAAAGCCAGTACCTGTCAATACGCGAAATTTTAAAAAGCCTCGTCAAAGTATGGCGATTGTTGCTGTTGCAGGTCCTATTGCTAATATCATTATGGCCACTATGTGGGTTGCCTTATTGTATATACTCTCCCTTTTTATGGCGGATTCTTCTGTGCGTGAAGTCTTAATTAAAATGGCAAGTGCAGGAATTTTGATTAATATCTTATTATTCGCATTTAACTTAATTCCTATTCCGCCACTGGATGGTGGACGTGTACTTTCTGGCCTAGTACCTCCTACCGTATCAGACATACTAGATCGTATCGAGCCATATGGCTTTTTTATTATCATAGGCTTGGTGTATATGGGCTTTTTCCAGCCTATTTTAATACCAATCGTTGAGACATTTTATCGTCTATTTGGCTTGATCTAAGCACCTTTTATTTTTCTAATCGATATAAAGTTATTTCTGTATGAACTCTAGTTTAAAACAAAATCAACGTGTTGTTTCTGGAATGCGCTCAACAGGTGCATTACATTTAGGTCATTATCATGGCGTACTCAAAAATTGGGTCGAAATGCAATATGAGCATGAATGCTTTTTCTTTGCTGCCGATTGGCATGCACTCACGACGCATTATAAAGACCCTTCTCAAGTACCACAGCATGTTACTGAGATGATAGTCGATTGGTTGGCAGCAGGTATTAGCCCTAATTCAGCAACAATTTTTTTACAGTCGCAAGTGCCAGAACATGCTGAATTATACTTGCTATTATCGATGCTAACTCCCGTTAGCTGGCTAGAGCGTGTACCAACCTATAAAGATCAACAGAAAAAACTGAAAGAGCGTGATCTTTCAACTTTTGGATTTTTGGGTTATCCCTTGTTGCAAGCAGCCGATATTCTTATTTATAAGGCTGATTTAGTGCCTGTAGGAGAAGATCAAGTCTCACATATTGAGCTAACGCGCGAGGTAGCTCGACGTTTTAATTTTACCTATGGTAAAGAGCCAGACTTTGAAGAACGTGCAGAAAAAGCCATTGCTAAGATGGGTAAAAAAAGCGCAAAGACATACCGTAATTATCGTAAAGCTTATCAAGAAGAAGGGGATAAAGAAGCGATACTTAAGGGACAGGCATTATTAGACTCGCAACAAAATATATCCGTTGGCGATAGAGAACGTCTACTTGGTTATCTTGAAGGCATTAGTAAAATCATCCTTCCAGAGCCAGGCGAAATTTTAACGAAAGCATCAAAAATGCCAGGATTAGATGGGCAAAAAATGTCTAAATCTTATGGCAATACTATTCCTTTACGCAGTAGTCCCGATGAAGTTGATGCAGGCATACGCAAAATGCCAACTGACCCTGCTCGCATGCGTCGTACTGATGCTGGAGACCCTGAAAAATGCCCTGTATGGCAGTTACACTTAGTTTATTCCGATAAGCAAAGAAAAGAATGGGTGCAAGAAGGGTGCAAGAGCGCAGGTATTGGTTGTTTAGATTGTAAAAAAACAATCATTGATGCGGTTCAAGCTGAGCTAGCACCCATGCGAGATCGAGCTAAAATATTTGAAGATGATCCTCAAGCGGTAAGAAATATTATCATTGAAGGGAGTGAGGCCGCTCGTGAAGTAGCTCGTGAGACTTTAGATGATGTGATAGAAGCCATGCACTTTTCTGACTTTTCATAAATTCTGTCTTCGATATTATGTCCTCTAACGAGCAAGCAAACCCTCAAAACATAGCTCATCAAGGCGAGCTACCTTTTGCAATTGTTCAAGGAGAGCCTCTTAGCACACCACCAGAAGATTTATATATACCACCAGATGCACTAGAGGTATTTCTTGATACTTTTGAAGGACCTTTAGACTTATTGCTATATCTTATTCGCAGACAAAATCTTGATATTTTGAACATTCCGATTGCAGAAATTACCCATCAATACATGGATTATGTTGAGCTAATGCGCAGTGCCAATCTCGATTTGGCAGCCGAATATTTAGTGATGGCTGCGATGTTGGCAGAAATAAAGTCGCGGATGTTATTGCCTCGACATGAAGAAGTAGAGGCTGAAGAAGATCCACGTGCAGAACTCATTCGTCGCTTACAAGAATATGAGCGTTTTAAGCAAGTAGCCGTGGATATTGATGAATTACCGCGCCAAGAACGTGACCATTTTTTGAGTAATGTGAATGCGATTAAAGAATCAAAACAAAAAGTACATCCTGATATTGACCTCAAAGATATTGTTTTTGCCTTCCAAGACATACTCAAACGAGTCGATCTACAAACGCATCATCAAATTAAACGAGAGTCTCTTTCTGTCCGAGAGCGTATGACACACGTTTTATCTAAGTTAGAGGGAGATGAATTTATTGATTTTCATACCTTATTTAGTTTTAAAGAAGGACGTTTGGGGGTGGTTGTTACCTTTCTTGCCATCTTAGAGTTATTAAAATCACACCTTATTGATATGGTACAAGCCGAAGCTTATGCGCCCATTTATGTGAAAACAGCCAATAATGAGGTGATGTAAATGGAATCATCCAAATTAGAAAAAATTCTCGATGCTATTTTGTTAAGTGCAGAAAAACCGTTATCAATTGAAAAATTAGTCCAATATTTTGATGCCGATGACCTTGTGAATCGGCAGGACATTAGAGAAAGTCTAAAAAAACTGCAAAATAGCAATGCTTCACGTGGCTTTGAACTAAAAAAACTAGCGAGTGGCTATCGTTATCAAACCTGTGAAAAATATAAAAAATGGGTTTCAAAACACTGGGATGAACGTCCTCCACGTTACTCCCGCGCTTTACTCGAAACATTAGCACTTATTGTTTATCGACAACCAACCACACGAGCAGAAATTGAAGATGTCCGTGGTGTAGCAGTGAGTTCAAATATTATTAAGGTGTTATTAGAGCGTGAATGGGTTCGTGTTGTCGGGCATAAGGAGCTACCTGGACGACCTGCAATGTATGGGACGACACGTCAGTTTCTTGATTATTTTAATTTAGAATCTTTAGATCAAATGCCTAGTTTAGGTGATATCCAAGATATTGATAAATTATCTCCAGAGATGGAATTAAAATTAGCCACAGCTAAAGACGATACACAAAAAATAGATTTAAAAGGAAATGTAAATATGTCACAAC
>JALVDG010000114.1 GCA_027009095.1 Thiotrichaceae bacterium | reverse complement strand
ATCGCAGTATCTTGAAATAAATTTGAAGTACCAGTACCAGTACCAGTACCAGTACCAGTACCAGTACCAGTACCAGTACCAGTACCAGTACCAGTACCAGTACCAGTACCAGTACCAGTACCAGTACCAGTACCAGTACCAGTTGCGCTATCTTTGGCTATTTTTCGCAGCTCCGCAATGAGCAAACCAGGTTTAGTTGGTTGCTGTAAACTACCTAAATTAAGTGACAGTCGTTTACCATTACGATCAAAATTATCAACTGCTTTAAATAGCTTTTTAAAATCCTCATCACCAGAAATAATGCCGTTATGATTAGTATCGGCACGGCTTAAATCTAGTTCTTGTAGCTGAGCATTATTACTAGCCTGAGCAATGCTAATACTTTTTCCTTTCATTTCTTGAAGAAAATTATCGAGTGTTAAAGTTATGCTGGCTTCGTTCGATGTGTTTTTATTTTCCGCTATATCAAAAATAGCATTAATGAGTTTTCCCGCAGTTGTCGGGCGGTGTGATGAACCCATTTCAACTGAGCGATAAGTGCCATTATGGTCAAAATAATCGATTGCTCTAAACAATGCTTTCATTTCAGGCAAGGTATCAAGAACGCCATCGTGATTACTATCAAGGCGGTTGAAGTTGAGTCTTGATAATCGCGCATCGTTATTAGCAGTAGAAAGTTGGATTCTTTTATTTGACATTTCAGAGAGAAAAGTTGTTCGGCTTAGGGTGGTCATCCGTGATTTTCCTATTTGATCAACAAAAAAGGGAGTAGTCCATAAGAAATTTCTTAAAGTATTACTCCCTATATATAGCCTATATTATTGTTTAGGAACGTGTATAAAATAAGTTAGGGTGTTGAATTATTTCATGTACGTTCTTTAAATAACTGATGTTACGCAATATAGGAAAAATATTTATATTTTTTCCTCCGCCCGATGCGTAAGCGAGGCGAAGCCAATATTCCCATTCTAACCGCGCCGAGCATTTGCCCGAGAGAATGGATCAGCAGTGAAAGTGTTTGAGCGGAGTTTACGAAGCGAGTTTTTTCACTGCCCATTCTCTCGGGTAAAGCGCAGGAGTAAGCGGTTAGCTGGGTCGCCTTTTCTTTGCTTACTTTCTTTTGGCGACGCAAAAGAAAGTAAGTCGTAAGCCCTTTACGGAAGAGAGCAAAAGAACCTAAACTAAAAAGGGCTACGAAAACCTTCACTGATATTTTAAAGAGTAACTGCGTAACATCAGTTAAATAAATAAAATTAAGGTTTTAATATCTCTAACTCAAAATCTTTTGCACTTTGTAGTACTTCTTGGCTACCGATGACGGCAATATGTCCATTTTCTGGCTGTAAATACTTTTCACCAACTCGTGTTAAATCATCAATGCAAATATTCAGTATGCTTTGGCGATAGTGTTTACGCCATTCGTAATCACGGCCATGTCGTTCAAAGTAATAAGTGTTGATTGCTTCACCAGAGGGTGAGCTTGGGTTGTCGATATTACTTATGACGCTGAGTATCGCTTCTTCTAGAGCTTGACCATCGTGCTTAGTGTCGAGCAACCAATTTAAACTATTATCAAAATCATTGATAGTTTCTTCAAAGCGTGGATCACGGTAAGAGTAGAAGCGGAATGATCCTGAATCAGCATCATAGCTAGCCCCTCCACCATAAGCGCCACCTTGCTCACGAATAGCTCTATGCAAATAGCCATTGCGTAAGAATGAGCCAAGCACACTGAGTGCAGGTGAGTCTTCATGTCCCGATGGCACAGCTGCATACGCTTTGGCGCAGAAATTGACTTGTGAGCTAATTGCCCAACCTTCCATTACCGTGCGAGGTGTCCAGATAATGTCTGAGCTAGTCGCTAAGTCACCTGCTGCTACCTTTTCCCATTGTGTATCCAGTGTTTTTTGTAACGATGGTAATGCTTCGTCATCCGCAATGAGTAAAAATTGTCGTGGTGCAGCAATAATTTTTTGATGCAAGGTTTGTAATTGCTCACTTAATTCGCGTAGTGCGGCTTCATCTTCAAGGCTGGCATTTAGTTTCTTTAAATGTTGAATGCTTAATAAACCACTTGCTCGATGGCTAACAGAAGCACGTCCAGAGATACCTGCACTAGCGGCAACACTTGCAAGAGTATGCCCCCGATTGCTGATACTTGCTTCATGGCGTGCCAATAATTGTGCAATTAATTCACGAATACGGGGTAACTCATCAAAACGAGCTTGAGTGAAGGTGCTATACAATAGTTCTGTTAGTGCTTGTTGATTGCGCTCTAATGCTTTGCCAGAGAGAGATAAAAACTCCTTTGCTTTATTAGTATCGTGAATTTCGCTTCGCATAGATGCACTTGCACTGATACCACCTGTTACTGCTGCTTGCCATGCTTGTACTGCTAAATAATCTTTATTACCTACACCTAACTCGGTGATCAGTGAGTTATAGAGTGGTAATAAATTATATAAATCTTGTTCTAGATGAGGTACTTCAACGACAATACGCTGATAGACAATACCGTTTGTACCTGCAATATAGCTGGTTAATATTTGTTGATTCGATAGTGTAGAGTCTACGCCTTTAATTTTTTTAATTTCAGGCTTTACATCTTCTAAGCCTACTTTTGGTAAAATATCAGGATCATCCACTTGTTCTTGGCGTTTTTTAAGATCGGCTGCTAATTTTATCACCGCTTGTTTTTCATCATCATTCATTTCTGCTTTGATGATCGCAAGACGCTCGGCTTCTTTCTCTTCTTCTTGTTGGTTTTTTTCAGTATCTGGTGTCATTACCAAACGTACGCGATGTGGATTATCGAGTAATAATCGACGAGTAATATTTTTAATGTACTCAGGGTCTTTAATATCGTTGTAAAGTTGCTCGATAGCAATGTCTAAATCAAGTGCTTTTACGGGGTCAGCGTTATATAGCGCGGGGGAGACTAGTTTCATAATAAGTTGTAAACCATAGGGGAAGCCACTGCCGCCAACCTCGCGCTGGCTCAACTCAAGTTGATGTAAAATAGATTCGAGTTGCTCAACAGGAATACCATTTGTAGCCACATCTTCTAGCACGCCCATAATAAGTGCTTCAACATCATCTGCGTGTTCGCTTTCAGAACCCTCTACACCGCAGGCAAAGCATGATTCTTTCATATCGCTATCGTAACCACAAAGCGGGGAGGGCGCTGTGCCTAAAGAGGTTGTTTCTAACGCTTTTAGCATGGGAGATGCGCTATTGTTAAGTAACACCGCAGAAAGTAATCCTGCTTCTAAATTTGCTTTTAAGTCGGCGCTTTCTCCAAGCAACCAGCCTAAAACAATATGTGTTTTATTGTTAAGGTCTTCTTCGCCATCTAGCGCGTAACTGGCTTCAATTTGCTGTGGCTCGGTATAACGCTTAACTTTTGGAATACTGAGATCAATCTTTTCTTTTTGAAATTTTGATAAGGCTAGCTCATCAATACGCTCTTGATGTTCTGCCGCAGGGATATTGCCCGATGTCATAATAATCGCATTAGAAGGATGATAATGGCGTTTATGGAAAGCAACTAGGTCGTCATGACTAAGATCAGGGATATTTTCAGGCTCTCCACCACTATTGTAATGATAGGTTGTATTGGGGTAGAGCGCAGTCTGCATCGTCTGCCATACTCGACGACTAGGTGAACTCATCGCACCTTTCATCTCATTAAACACGACTCCCTTGTAGACAAGATTACTCTCAGGATTATCCGCTTCTTCAAACTCCACTCTCCAACCCTCTTGGCGAAAATCAAGGTAATCAAGATTTGGAAAGAAAGCGGCATCTAAATAAATTTGTAGTAAATTATCAAAATCTTTACGATTTTGTGTTGCAAAAGGATAAGCCGTCCAGTCGGTTGAAGTAAACGCATTCATAAACGTATTTAATGAACGACGTAACATCATAAAAAAAGGATCACGTACAGGAAAATTAGCACTGCCACAAA